>CAMBWJ010000323.1 GCA_945871545.1 uncultured Clostridia bacterium
TTTGGATTTTGGCGCGCGGATTTTTGTCAACATTTTACTTGCAAAAGCTGCGCCGGGGCGCTATAATGGTGTCAATCAAAGAGTGCAACGAGGAAAAATATGACCGCTTCAAGCGCACAGAGAGCCGGTGATGGTGGAAATCCGGCGGCGGCGGTGGTCGTTCCGCTTTCCCAGCGTCCGGCGAGGAGCCGGAGGGTCTGCGCCCCTTAGCGCGCATCGAGTGGCCGCTTTTGCGGCAATTTGGGTGGCAACGCGGAGTCTTCCGTCCCATGCATCAGGGACGGTGGGCTTTTTCTTTTGCACCGAAGGACAATTGGAGGGAAACCAACATGATCGACATCAATCTGATCCGCACGAATCCCGATCTCGTTCGCGAGAACATCAAGAAGAAGTTCCAGGATGAAAAGCTCGTTCTGGTGGACGAGGTCATTTCTCTGGACAAGCAGAACCGCGAGGCGATTCAGCGCGCCGACTACCTGCGCTCCCAGCGCAACAAGATCTCCAAGATGATCGGCGGCCTGATGGCCAAGGGTCAGAAGGAGGAGGCCGAGGCCGCCAAGCAGCAGGTCAAGGACATGCAGGACGAGTTGGCCGCCCTGGAGGTCAAGGAAGAGGAGCTGGCCGCCGAGATCAGGCAGCGCATGATGGTCATTCCGAACATCATCGACGAATCCGTGCCGATCGGCAAGGACGACTCCGAGAACGTGGAGAACGAGCGCTTCGGCGAACCGGTGGTGCCGGACTTCGAGGTTCCCTACCACGTGGACATCATGGAGAAGCTGGACGGCATCGATCTGGACGCGGCCCGTCGCACCAGCGGCAACGGCTTCTACTACCTGAAGGGCGACATCGCGCGCCTGCACAGCGCCATCCTGTCCTACGCCCGCGACTTCATGATCGACCGCGGCTTCACCTACTACATCCCGCCCTTCATGATCCGCTCCAGCGTGGTCAACGGCGTGATGTCCTTCGCCGAGATGGAGAACATGATGTACAAGATCGAAGGCGAGGATCTCTACCTGATCGGCACCAGCGAGCACTCCATGATCGGCAAGTTCATCGACACCATCCTGGATGAGAAGGATCTGCCCCAGACCCTGACCAGCTACTCCCCCTGCTTCCGCAAGGAGGTCGGCGCCCACGGCATCGAGGAGCGCGGCGTGTACCGCATCCACCAGTTCGAGAAGCAGGAGATGATCGTGGTCTGCAAGCCCGAGGACTCCATGATGTGGTACGAGCGCCTCTGGAAGAACACTGTGGACTTCTTCCGCACGCTGGACATCCCGGTGCGCACCCTGGAATGCTGCTCCGGCGACCTGGCCGATCTGAAGGTGAAGTCCTGCGACGTGGAGGCCTGGTCCCCCCGCCAGCAGAAGTACTTCGAGGTCGGCTCCTGCTCCAACTTGGGCGACGCACAGGCACGCCGCCTCGGCATCCGCGTCAAGGGCGAGAACGGCAAGAAGTACCTGGCCCACACCCTGAACAACACCGTGGTTGCCCCGCCGCGCATGCTGATCGCCTTCCTGGAGAACAACCTGCAGGCCGACGGCCGCGTGCGCATCCCCGAGGCGCTGCGCATGTACATGGGCGGCAAGGAGTACTTGGGATAATTCCATCAGAATATTGACAAAGTCAACGATTTGCAGACGCTGAGAAAGCCTGCAAGGCAAGGAAGCAAGGCTGCAAATAAGGGAGCTTACATGGACGTAAGTGACCGCAATTTGCAGCCGCAGCTGACGCAGTAAGCAAAAATGCCAACCGATTCCATCTGATCAGTTGGCATTTTTGCGTTTGCGGGCTTTATCAGCGGTCTGAAGGCCCGCTTCCGGCAGAGGAAGCGGGCCTTTTACGCGTTGAATAAATCTCCTTTTATCGCGGCAGAGCTGCGCGGCGGTTTTTCGTGAAGTGAATCGCAAGCCCCAGCAGCAGGCCGATGGCGGCGGGAACCACCCAGCCGAAGCTCAGATTGTAGAAGGGCAGCATGCGCTCCGCGAGGCGAATCGCGCCCTCAAGGTGCAGCGCGGCTTGCAGCGCTTCCGGCAGCGCCTGCATCAGGTCAAACAGCGCGGCGACGCAGGTGAACGCTGTGACGCTCAGGTACACGGTCCGGTCGTGCTGAAACAGTCGGCCGCACAGCGCCAGCAGGATCAGCGTAATGGCGAGGGGATAGAGGAACATCAGCACCGGAATCGAATACTCGATGATCTTCGACAGGCCGAAGTTCGAGATGCAGAAGGAGAAGGCCGTGAAGATCACCGCCCAGGCACGGTAGGACAGGGCCTTGGGGAACATCCGGGCGAAGGCGTCGGCACAGCTGGTGACCAGGCCGATGGAGGTCTTGAGGCAGGCGCAGGTGATGGTCAGCGCCAGCACCAGCTTGCCTGCGGAGCCGAGATAGTGGCCCGAAATCTGCGCCAGGGCGATTCCTCCGTTCTCGGAGAGCTCGAACAGGCCCCGGGACTGCGCGCCCATCAGGATCGTGGCGGCATAGATGACGGCCATCAGCAGGCCGGTGAGCGCGCCGGAGCGCAGCACATCCTTCGCGATGGCGGCGTCGTTCTCCACGCCCATGGATCGGATGATGTCGATGACCACGATGCCGAAGGCCAGGCCCGCAATCGCGTCCATCGTGCCGTAGCCCTCGATGAGCGCGGAGGACAGCGCGTGGCTCTGGTAGGCGGCCACCGGTTCCACCGTGGACGCGGGCGCGCCGGGACGGGTCAGCGCGGAGATTACCAGGATCGCCAGGAAGATCAGGAACAGCGGATTGATGATCTTGCCGATCCACACCGTGATGTTCGCCGGGCGCAGCGACAGAAACAGCACCAGCGCGAAGAAGATCAGCGAAAAGATCAGCAGCGCGAGCCCCTCGGAAGCTCCGTCGCCCAGCATCGGCAGCACGCCCGTGGTGAAGGACGTGGTCGCGCACCTTGGAATGGCGAAGAACGGCCCGATGGTCAGATAGAGCAGGCAGGTGAAGGCGTAGCCATAGCCCTTCCCCACCTTGGTCGCCAGCGCCTGCAGGCCGTCGGCGTGGGTGTTGCCGATGGCCGCCACGCCCAGAATCGGGATGCCCACGGCGGTGATGATGAAGCCGAGCATCGCCGGCAGCATGTTGCGCCCCGCCATCTGGCCCAGGTGCACCGGGAAGATCAGGTTCCCTGCACCGAAGAACATGCCGAACAGCGTTCCGGCCACCAGAATCCGCTGCCGCAGCGTCAATTGCTTGCGCATCGCATTTCCACCTCGCTTTTCTGTCTCCTATTCTATCATCCCGCTT
>CAMBWJ010000324.1 GCA_945871545.1 uncultured Clostridia bacterium
GAAACAGTGTGCGCAGCGTCGGCGTGCGGCCCTCCAGCAGCTCGATGGATACGCCGTACATTCCAATCCGAATCCAGCCCGCCGCGACGCCCAGCGCCAGCTCCAGGGCCAGCAGCACCGCGCTCACCCATGTGGGCATGAGCGATATTTCCTGCACATCCAGCTGGGGATCCAGCGTCACATGGGGCGCAAGCGCCGCACGCAGCTGGGCCACGCCAAACTTTTGAAGGAAGAGCGCTGCCAGCAGGAACAGCGGCAGCGCAAGCTTCCACTTGCCCCGCACGGCCTCCCGCGCAGACCTGCGAAAATCCTTCACTTCCATCGTATCGCCTCCCGCCTGCGGCATTTTCCCTGTATCCGCCGTTTAACCGTCAGTATAGCATATCCACCGGGGAATTTCAACAAAAGAGGAACCCGAAGGTTCCTCTTTCACAATCTGATCAGTACAGCTTGAAGTTGGTCCACACGTCCTGATAGGCGCTCTCGCCCTCGCCCAGATCCTCCACGTACTCCTTGGTGGCCAGCAGATCCTCGGGAATCTGGAAGCAGTCCATGGCGGCGAAGTCGGGATCGATCAGCGCGTCGGCGGCGGCGTTGGGATTGAGATAACCCTGCCACATGGCCACGTGGGCGGCGATATCGTCGCGCAGGTAGAAGTTGATGAATTCGTGGGCGTTCTGCGGGTGCTGCGCGTCCGCGGGGATGGCGATGCTGTCGATGCCGAAGCCGATGCCCTCCTCCGGGAACACGCACTTGAGGTTCGGGTTCTCCAGACAGTTCAGCACCGCGTAGCAGGTGAACACGTAGGCGGCCTTCACCTCGCCGGTGGCGAGATAGTAGTCGAAGTCGTAGTTCAGCACGCGCACGTTGGGCTTGAGGGCGCAGAGCTTCTCATAGGCCTCAGCCAGCTGAGCCGCGTCGGTGGTGTTGTAGGAGTAGCCCAGCATCTTCAGCGTCTCGCCGATCATCACGCGGGCGTCGTCCACGATCCACAGGCCGTCGGTGAACTGCTCGTCCCACAGGTCGGCGAAGCCGGTGATCTCGCCCTCCACCTGATCGGGGTCGTAGACGATCACCGGGCTCCCGGCGGTGTAGGGCACGGAGTAGACGTTCTCGGGATCGAAGTACTGATCCAGGAAGTCGGGATTCAGGTTGTCCCAATTGGTGAGGACGGACTTGTCCAGCGGCAGCAGGTCCCCCGCCTTGCGCAGGTCGCTGATGGCGTAGTCGCTGGCGAGGATCAGATCGTAGTCGCCCGCGTTGCCGCTGCGCAGCTTGAGTAGCATCTCCTCGTTGCTGGCGAACACGGAGTAGTTGACCTTGATGCCGGTCTCCTGCTGGAACTGGGCGAGGGATTCCTCGTCAAAGTAGCCCTCCCAGGTGAAGATGTTGAGCACCTTCTCCTCCTCGGCCAGGGCGCAGGGCAGCACCAGCGTCAGGGTCAGGGCCAATGCGAGCAGCACAGACAGTTTTTTCATTTGGGTACCTCCTTATTCTTTCTGCCGGGGCGCAGAAGCGCGACTCCGGCGACCACAAACACAAACAGCAGCATCAGCGTGCACAGCGCGTTCACCTGCAGCGAAACGCCGGCCTTCACCGACGAATAGATGCGCAGCGGCAGCGGCGTGACGTTCGAGCCGGTGACGAAGAAGCTGATGACGAAATCGTCCAGGCTCATGGCGAAGGCCAGCATCGCGCCGGAGAGCACCCCCGGCAGGATCAGCGGCAGCGTGACGCTGAGAAAGGCCTTTGCAGGCCCCGCGCCCAGATCCCGTGCGGCGGCCTCAAGGTTCAGATCCATGCCCGCAAGCCTGCCCTTCACCAGAAGGTAGATGTAGGGCGTGCAGAAGGTGACGTGGGCCAGCACCAGCGTGCCCATGCCGAAGCGCAGCCCCGCCGCCGAGAACAGCGCCATGAACGCCACCGCCAGAATGATCTCCGGGATCATCACCGGCAGCACCGTGACCGTCTCCATCAGGCCCCCCAGCCGGAACTTCCTGCGAACCATGCCCACCGCGCCCAGCGTGCCGATCACCACCGACGCGCTCACGCTCATCACAGCAAGGAGCAGGCTGGTTCTGAGGGATTCCACCAGGCCCCGCGTGTCCTGAAACAGCGCCGCGTAGTTGCGCAGCGAGAAGCCCGTGAAGGGAATCGGCTGGCGGCTGGCGTTGGAGTTGAAGGAGTAGACGATGACCACGATCACCGGCAGGTACATCAGAACCAGCACCAGCGCGAGGTAGAGCTTTGCGCCCAGATTCTTTTTCTTCATGCGCGCGCCCCCTCACATCAGCGTCATGTCGGAGGCCTTGCCCCCGGCCCTGCGGTAGATCAGCATCACGAGGGCCGTAACCAGCAGCAGCACCACGGACAGCGCCGCGGCGAAGGGCCAGTCCCGGCTGATGAGCAGCTGGTCGTTGACCAGGTTGCCCACGTACACGTCGCTGGTTCCCCCCAACAGGTCGCTGATGAAGAACAGCGCAAGGCTCGGCACGAACACCAGCACGCAGCCCGACATCAGCCCCGGCAGCGTCAGCGGCAGCTCCACCGTGAAGAACACCTTCCACGGCCTCGCGCCCAGGTCGCGCCCCGCGTCGATCAGCCGCTTATCCAGCTTCTCCGCACTGGAATAAGAGGAGAGGATCATGAACGGAATCAGCCCGTACACCATGCCCAGCACCACCGCGCCGTGGGTGTTGATGAGCTTCAGCGGCTTGTCGATGAGCCCCAGCGCCGCCAGCAGCTTGTTCACCACGCCCGTGCCCATCAGGAGGATCTTCCAGCCGTAGATGCGCACCAGCGCGTTCGTCCAGAAGGGCACGATCACCAATAACAATAGGAAGGTGCGCATTCGCCCCTCCACCTTCGCCAGCAGCAGCCCGAAGGGATAGCCGATCAGCACGCACAGAAGCGTGGTCTCCGCCGCCAGCAGCAGCGTATTCCAGAACACCTTCGCGTAGCCCGGCTGAAAAAGCTTCGCGTAGTTCTCCAGCGTGAACTCGAAGATCGCGCCGTTTCCGTCCGGGTTGCGCTTCAGAAAGCTCAGGGCGATGATGTAGAGGATCGCTGCGCCCACAAACACCGCCGACCAGATCAGCATCGGCGCGGCCAGCCAGCCCGCGCGGTTTTTCCTGCGCTTCGCAGCCCCGCCCATCACGGCTCCGCCTCCTCTGCGCGCACCACCGGGGCCTCCGCCGGATTCCAGCTCAGGTAGACCTTTTGACCCACCTCGCCCCGGGCGCGCTCCGCCGAGGTGCACATGGCCAGAATCTCGTG
>CAMBWJ010000325.1 GCA_945871545.1 uncultured Clostridia bacterium
GTTGCGGGCGTGGCCGCTGCGCTGGCGGCCGTCCGCTGCGGCATGCGCGTGACCCTGATGGAAAAGCAGGTGCAGCTCGGCGGCCTGGCCACGATTGGGCTGGTCAACTGGTATGAGCCGCTGGATGACGGCGAGGGCCGCCAGCTGGTGACCGGCATCTCCGACGAGCTCCTGCACCTGTCGATTCGGGACGGATACGACAACCTCGCGGAGGACTGGAAGCGGGGAAAGACCGGCGATCCTGCGGGGCCGCGCTGCTGCACCAAATTCAATCCGGCGGTGTTCACGCTGGCCCTCAACGAGCTGCTGGTCCGCGAGGGCGTGCAGCTGCTCTACGACATTGTAGCCTGCGAACCGCACATGAACGGCGCGCGCTGCGACGGCGTCATCACGGAGAGCAAGAGCGGCCGGGCCTTCTACCCCTGCCGGATGCTGATTGACGCCACCGGCGACGCGGACATGCTCTGCCGCGCCGGGGTTCCCTGCCGCAGCGGACAAAATTACTTCACCTATTACGGCCACGGTGTCAGCTTTGCCAGCCTCCGGGACGCCCTGCTGTCGGGCGATTACGTGAAGCTCAATGCGGGCGGCTTCTTTGTCGGCTCCGATCTGACGGGCAATGGCCATCCCGAGGGGATGAAGCGCTTTTCCGGCGTAACGGCGGAGGAGGTCAGCGAGTATGTGACGCTGGGCCAGCTGAGGCTGCTGGAAAAGCTCCGCGCCGACCGCGACCTGAACCTGACGGCGCTGCCCGCCATGGCGCAGCTGCGCACCACGCGCTGCCTGAGCGGCGCCGCCACGTTTGACGATGCGGACGGCTGCCGCGCGGCGCGTTCGATCGGCGCCACGGGCGATTTCCGCTACCGTAAGCGCCGATACGAGCTGGACGCCGGCATCCTCTATCACGACAGCTATCCGAATCTGCTGGCCGCGGGGCGCACGGTCAGCGCGACCACCGGCGGCTGGGAGGTCACCCGCGTGATTCCCACGGCCGCCCTGACCGGTCAGGCCGCCGGAACGCTGGCTGCGCTGGCCATCCGGCTTGGCTGCGCCGTGAATCAGGTGCCCGTGGACGCCCTGCAAAAGCGCCTGTCCGACGACGGCGTCACGCTGCACTTCTGAAAAAACAACGCCCCGGCTCCGGGACGGGCAACACGCCCATCGACGTGCTGACCGCCCGGAGCCGGGGGTTTCTGTATGTGTCCGGTGGATTGACAAGCGGGGGGGACCGGAGGCGTCAATTTCTTCGGTGTCCTGCCGCCCGCATCAGGCACGCGTTATCCTTCCCCGGCGGTCCCCTCGACGGACAGGGCCTTTTCCAGCCCCATCCGCACGCCGAAAAGCATATCGCTTCCGGAGGAGGCGCCGACCGCAAGCAGGGCCTGAACCGCGCCGGGGATCGCCGCTTCATCCGCCCAGAGGGAGTGAATCAGCGCGAGCAGGGGCTCACCGAAGTACCCTTCCTGCGCCAGACGGAGGTAGCGCGCGCTCACGTCCGTGGTGACCGACAGGTCCGAAAGCGGCGGAAGCGGAAGCCCCGTGGCCGTACAGACCGCCGCCATGCCCACACAGGCGTCATCGAAGGAGGGCGTCAGTCCGCGCCCTAGCCCCAGATACGCCTGCCAGCGGCCCTCCCTCAGGGCCTGCACCGCCCGAAGCCGCAGGGCGGCGGGCAGCAGGTCCAGACCGCAGCGCAGATTCGCCGTGCAGGCCTCCAGTGCCTGTACATGCGGACGGCCCTCCGGCGCATCCAGTTTGCCGGTATACCGGCTGTCTGCCCGCAGGCGCACGGCGTGGTCCCGCCACGAGAGCAGCAGATCCTCCAGAATGACCGTTTCTCCGACGTCAAACGCCGCAAGCAGCGGCGGCGGGAGACAGACGCTGTCCGGCACGGCGGGCAGGTCGGGGGAAACCAGCGCCAGCAGGCGCTCCGTCTCCCCGCACCGCATCTGCACGTTGACGACGCGGGAAAAGACGGAATGGACCCGCCCCCGGCACGCGGCCGGAAAGGCGGGCGTCAGCCGGGCCAGCCCGTCGAAGGAATCAGGCATCAGCGCTGCACCCGGCCGGAGGCGTTTCCGCCCATCAGGGCCAGCACGTCGCTCTCGGTCGCGTGGTTGAAGTCGTGCTCAATGGTCTGCTTGAGGCAGCTGGCCGCCACGGCAAATTCGATGGTGTCCTGCGGGGCCATGCCCTTGAGCATCGCGTGAATCAGGCCGCCGCCGAAGCTGTCGCCGCCGCCCACGCGGTCCACGATTTTGATCAGGTAGTTCTTGCTCAGATACGCCTGACCGCCGGTGTAGAGCATGCCGGCCCAGTTGTTCTCGCTCGCGGAAATGGAGCCGCGCAGGGTGATGGCCACCGCCTTGCAGCCGAAGCGCTCCGTCAGCTGGCGGGCCACATCCACATAGCCCTCCTTGTTGAGCTTGCCGCTTTGCACGTCCGTGCCCGCGGCCTCGATGCCAAAGACGTCCTTGGCGTCCTCCTCGTTGGCAATCAGCACATCCACGTAGGGGACCAGTTTGCTCATGACCTCGTTGGCCTTTTCGCGGGTCCACAGCTTGCCCCGGTAGTTGAGGTCGCAGCTGACCGTGATGCCCTTTTCGCGGCAGGCCTTCAGCGCGTCTAGCGTGATTTCGGGCAGCTCGCCGCCCAGCGCGGGGGTGATGCCCGTCCAGTGGAACCAGTCCGCGCCGTCCAGTATGGAGTTCCAGTCGAATTCCACCCGCTTGGCCAGCGCGATGGCGGAATCCGCCCGGTCATAGATGACCTTGCTGCCGCGCTGGGAAGCGCCCTTTTCCACATAGTACAGGCCCAGACGCTTGCCGCCGCGCAGCATGCTGCGGGTGTCGACACCGAACTGCCGCAGCGCGTTGACGGCGCACTGGCCGATCTCGTGCGCGGGCACCTTGGTCACAAACGCCGCGTCGTCGCCGTAATTGGCCAGAGAGACGGCCACGTTCGCCTCGCCGCCCGCATAGGAAGCCTCAAACCGCTCCGCCTGCACAAACCGCAGATAGCCCTCCGGGTTCAGGCGCAGCATGATTTCGCCAAAGGTCACCGCTCGTTTCATGATTCAACCGCCTTTCTGTACGCCTCGGCGAGGGCGGTGATTTTCTCCCATTCCCCCGCCTGAATCCACTTCATGTTGACCAGATTGCCGCCCACGCCGATGCCGCAGCAGCCGGCGGCGAGGAACTCCGCCGCGTTCTTCTCGTTCACGCCGCCGACGGCCATCAGCGGAATGTGGCTGAGCGGGGCTCTGACC
>CAMBWJ010000326.1 GCA_945871545.1 uncultured Clostridia bacterium
CCGCCTCCGTACGGATCATACGAGGATGCCTATGGATATCAAGGAAAAAATCAAACAGGCGAACCAAAAGGCCGTCGCCTGCCTGACGGACAACGACCCCGTCTGGGTGGACGTAAAGCCCGCCATCGAGTGCGTTGAGGGGCTGGAGGACCACATGATTCTCCATTCCGGCCCGCCGATCGACTACGACGACATGGTGATGCTCCACAAGCGCGGCATGGTCAGCGCCATGCTGTTCGAGGGCTGGGCCAAGGACGAAAAGGAAGCCATCGAGATCATCCGCTCCGGCGAGATCAAGATCGACTCGGCGCTCAACCACAACACGGTGGGCGCGGGCACCGGCATCATCACCAAGTCGGTGGCGATGATCGTCACCGAGGACCGCCGCAATCACACGACGGCGGCGACCTTCCCCGCCGAGGGCCCCTTCCAGGGCGGTTTCTGCGGCTGGGGCCTGTACAGCAGGGAAATCGCGGAAAACCTGCGCGTGATGCGCGAGGAGCTGTTCCCGCCCGTTCGCGAGATGCTGGCCAAATGCGGCGGCATTCCCACCAAGCCCATCCTCGCCGAGGCCATGCAGATGGGCGACGAGAACCACACCCGCCAGACGGCGGCGGACCTGCTGTTTGACAAGATCGTGCTCCCGAAGCTGTTTGAACTGGATCTGCCCAAGGAGCAGATCATGCGCACGGTGCGCTACATCGTGGATACGCCGCGCTTCTTCCACTGCTACGGGCAGGGCGCCAGCCGGGCCGCCGCCATCGCCGCGGACGGCATCGAGTATTCCACCATGGTCACGGCGCTGGCCGGCAACGGCGTGGAGTTCGGCATCAAGATCGCCGGTCTGCCCGGCCAGTGGTTCACGGCGGAGGCGCCCATGATGGAGGGCCGCTACACCTCCACCAAGTACACCATCAAGGATCAGCTGCCGTGGCTGGGCGACAGCTGCGTGGTGGAATGCGCGGGCATGGGCGGCCTGGCCGCCGCCGCGAGCCCCATCGTGTGCAATCTGCGCGGCATGACGCTGCAGGGCGCCATCGGGCAGACGCGCGAGATGGAGCGCATCTGCATCGGGCACAACCCGAATTACGTGATCCCCAATCTGGACTTTGACTGCCTGCCCGCCGGCATCGACATGCGCCTCGTGCTCAAGACGGGCGTCTGTCCGGCCATCCACGGCGGCATGTTCAACCACGAGGGCGGCCTCATCGGCGCCGGCATGGCGCGGGTGCCGATGGCGTGCTTCCAGAAGGCCATGAAGGCGTTTGCCGCCAAGTACCGGGAGCAGTAACCGCCTGCCTGAAGCCGCAGAAGGAGCAGCCTCCCTCTGCGGCTTTTTGATGCACATCCCCGGCGACGGAGCCGGCGCTGCGCCGGTTTTCCCTTGGGAAGGAGAGACACAGCTTGAAAAAGGTACTGGTCCTGAATCTCGGCTCCACGAGCTTCAAGTTCAAACTGTATGACATGGGCGGGGAGGAAGCCCTGCTGGCCACCGGCAGCGTGGAATGTATCGGCGCCGCGGGCTCCTATCGCGTGAAGACCGCCGGCGGCGCGCAGGAGCAGGACGCCTGCGCCTGCATGACCCATGCCGACGCGCTGGAGCTGTGCATGGCCGCGATGCAGCGGCTGCAGATCCCCATCGACATGAATACCCTCGACGCCATCGGCTACAAGGCGGTTCACGGCGGCACCCTGTCCGATGCGCACGTGATCGACGAGGCCCTGCTCGCCGAGATGGAGCGGATGGTTCCGCTGGCTCCGGCGCACAACCCCGTCTACATCGCCATGATGAAGAGCGTCCGGGAGCGGTATCCCGCCCTCACGCAGATCGCCTGCTTTGAAACCGCCTTCCATCAGACGATGCCGCCGGAGCGGGCGGTCTACGGCATTCCCTGTGAATGGATGGAGCAGTACGGCTTGCGCCGCTACGGCTTCCACGGCTCCAGCCACAGCTATATCGCCTGGAGGATGCAGCGGGAGGCGCCGGAGGCGCGGCGCGTCATCAGCGTGCATCTGGGCGGCTCCAGCTCGCTGTGCGCCATCCGGGACGGGAAGAGCATCGCCACCTCCATGGGCGCAACGCCGCAAAGCGGCGTCTTCCACAACAACCGCGTCGGCGACATGGACGTGTTCTGCCTCAGGGTGCTCGCCGATCGTCTGGGCGGGCTGGACAACGCGCTGGGGGCGCTCTCCTCGCAGAGCGGCTTTCTGGGGCTGAGCGGGGTGAGCAACGACATGCGGGAGATCAAGCAGGCCGCAGCGCAGGGCAACGCCCGCGCGGAGCTGGCGATTTCCGCATTCGCGGATGAGATTGTCGGCTATATCGGCATGTTCACCGCCTATCTGGGCGGCGTGGATGCCATCGCGTTCACCGGCGGCATGGGGCTCAACGACGCCGACCTGCGCCGGCGCGTGATTGGCAGGCTGGGCTTCCTGAACGCGGTCCTCGATGAGGACGCCAATCAGCCCGGGCGCGAGGGCCTCATCAGCGCGCCGGAAAGCAGCGTGGCGCTCTGGGTGCTGGAAACCAACGAGGAGCTGATGGTCGCGCGCGGATGCGTTCGCGTGCTGGGTTGAGCCCTGCGTCAGCGCGCAGCATGAAAAGGAGATGAAACCCCATGAAGGACATCATCATTCGTTCGGACCGTCTGACCGTGCATGTCAATCCGCTGGGCGCAGAGCTGAAGGGCGTGGAAATGGACGGCCTTGAGTACCTCTGGCAGGGGGACAGCGCGTTCTATCCGCGCACCTCGCCGACCTTGTTTCCCATCATCGGCCGCTGCCTGAGCGACACATACTACGTGGGCGATCAGGCGTATACGATGCCGCTCAACGGCTTTGCCATGGACATGAACTTCCGCTGCGCGGCCGTGGAGGACAGCCGCGCCGTGTTTGAGCTTTCGGCAAGCCCGCGCACCCTCAGGGCCTATCCCTTCGACTTCCTGCTGACCGTGGGCTACACCGCCGAGGGCAACGCCCTGCACGTGGATTACCGGGTCGAAAACCGCGGCGGGCGGCCCATGCCCTTCTGCATCGGCTGCCACACGGCGTACAACTGGCCCCTTATGCCGGGCGACGCCCCCGAGGACTACAGCCTGCGCTTTGAGCAGGCGGAGGCGCTGGAATCCTTCAATCCCTTCGGCTGGCGGCAGCCCTTTGTTTCGGGCCGGGAGCGGCCGCTGTCCCACGAGCTGTTCAAGAACTTCACGCGGAGCCTGACCGGCATCCGCTCCCCGTGGGTGGAATTCGGAAGCAGCCGTC
>CAMBWJ010000327.1 GCA_945871545.1 uncultured Clostridia bacterium
TCCGCTTCTCCGCATCCCAGCTGTCCCTGCGGGAGCGATCCTTCCAGAAGTGTTCCTCCGCGCATCCATCCCGGAAAACAAACAGCACCCGGTTTCCCGGATGCATTTCGATGTGATCCACATCATCGGCTGTGCGGCTTTCGCCCAGTGCGGCGGCGATCAGCTCCGTCAGCGTCTGCTCCGGGATCTGCTTCGATGCGCAAAAGGCCTTCCCACGGTAATTGAAGGTCGCGCAGATCCAGACGGGCGCAGCATAGGGCGTTCCCCGGCGCGTTATCCTGCGGCGATACTTCTTCCCGCAGATCCCGCAGATGATGCGATCCCCCAGCGGCATGTCGGGACACTTCACTGCGTCCTCCGCTTTGGCGGTGTGCAGTATGCTTCGCCGTGCGATCTCCGCCTGCACCGCATCGAAGGTCTCCCTGTCAATAATGGGCGCATGATCCTCCGCCACGAAATACTGCGGGAGCTCGCCGCGATTGGGCAGCTGCTTCTTTTCCACATGATTGTTGATGAAGGACTTCTGCAGCAGCAGATCGCCGGCGTACTTTTCATTCCGAAGCATCATCATGATCGTGCCCGCGTTCCACAGCCCGCCCTCGGGCGCGGGGATATCCTCCGCGTTCAGCACCCGCATAATCCCCTCGCCGCCCATGCCGTCCAGGTACATGTGGAAAATGCGTTGAATGATCGCTGCTTCTTCCGACCGGATGGTGAAGTCGCCGTTCCGCACGTCATAGCCGTACATGCGCATACCAGTGGGGATGCCTTGTTCAAATTTCTTCCGCACGCGCCACTTGCAGTTCTCCGATACGCTGCGGCTCTCCTCCTGGGCTAAGGAAGCGAGGATGGTGAGCATCAGCTCTCCGTCCCCGCTCATGGTATCGATGTTCTCTTTTTCAAAAGACACGCTTATACCCAGTCCCTTCAGTTCCCGTGCCGTTTCCAGCAGCGTGACTGTGTTCCGGGCAAAGCGCGAGGTGGATTTGCACAGAATGCGGTCGATCTTTCCGTACCGGCAGTCCCGCAGCATGCGCTGAAACTCCGGGCGCGCTTCCTTCGTTCCACTCAGATTTTCATCCGCATACACTCCTGCATACTCCCACTGGGGATTTCGCTGAATCAGCTCGCTGTAATAGCTGACCTGAGCCGCCAGCGAGTGCAGCATGGCATCCTTGCCGCTGGAGACCCGGGCGTAGGCGGCAACCCGCTTGCGCTTATAGGCCGGGGCAATGGGCGCAATGCGGCTGACCATAGTGCTTCTCTCCGTCATTATTATCCGTCCTTTCCAAGGGAAAATTGTATCAATCCCTTTGTTCGTGTGGCATATTACCTCGGAAGGGACGGATTATCAAGCGGTTTCAGGCGCATTTATCACGAATTGCGTTCGGATACCCGGCCCATACGGGCGAGAATTTCTGCGCCAGAATTGGTTCAATCCGTCCATACTCCTTCGGCGTGAGCAGCCCATCTTCCATCAGCCTTTCCATGATGGAGATCGCCAGCCGGTAGCCGCACTCCCTGTCAAACTGCTCCTGTGTGAGCTTCATTCCCATGGGCACCTCCAAAACGTGTCCGGATATAACAGGCATGGCTGCAATACTTCTGCATACGATCCGTCACAAACGCTTTCCCGCAGGATGCGCAGAGGACAGTTCGGGCATTCTGTCCCATCTCTCGATGTGCGTGCCACCAGCACAGGCGACAGGCGTCCGAGCAGAACTGCTTCCTTTTCCTGCCGGGCGTGTGGTGTAGGGCGCTGCCGCACTGACGGCATACGTTTTCTGATACTGAAATCGAAGCACGCGCAGCAGCCTTCAAACCATTGCGCTGACAGTAGGACTTGACGGTGTTCACTGACAGGCCCAGGCTCCGCGCGATCTCCGCATATCCCAGTCCCCGCTTGCGCATTTGCACAATCTGTACCTTCTCTCCGTTCGTCATTGAGCCTCCTTGCTTCCTCACATGAGCTTCATTCCCCAGACAGCCTGCCTGTCCTCCAGTGTGAAGTTCAGGTAGCCGGTCATGGCGCAGCGCGCATTACCAGAATCTTCGCTGCGGCATTCCTGCCACAGTTCGTCGCGCCCGCAATCCTCGATACAGATTTTCCTGAAGTCGCCGTAGAGGATCGGCACGCTGCCCTTCTTCGTGCAGGGCATGGAATCGCACAGCACAATGGGTTTGCCGAGGAAACGGAAATTACCATCGCCTTCGTGGGTCAGCAGATTGTCTGCGCCGGGTGCTGAACGCAGCTCGTGCAGCGTGACGACGTTCATTATAAACACCGCGTTCTCCTGATACTCCGCAGGCACGCTGCTGTGCAGGTCAATTACCGCCTGCCCGTCGATCCTGCGCGCTGGGACAATGCTGACCTCCCGCAGCAGTCCCGGCCAGCTGTCGTCCCCCTTGCCGCGCAGCAGGATGTACTCGCTGGTCTGCAGGAGCCGATCCTCCATGCGCTGCTCCTTATCATCACAGGGGCGCAGATAGGACATTGCCGTGATCTTTACCGTCTTTTCATTGCGCGCCCCCTCCCGAACCATACAGAGGTCAAACAGCGTTCTACGGTTTTTCATAGATTCCTCCTATAAGGCCGTCAGCCGCCGCACCTCCAGATTCCTTGGAAGCACGGCGGCTAGCCGGTGTATTTCTTTTGCTGGTGGATTACTTTACCGTCAGACCTGCAATGGCGTTCTTTTCCAGCAGCACGCCATCCACGCGCTGGCTGACCAGATAGCCGACCATCCCCTGACGGGCATAGACCTCGGTCAAACGTTTGACGCTGCGATGTCCGTGGTCACCGATCAGGTACTGGCTGAAGTCGCCGAACAGGATCGCCAGCTTTCCGCGCTCCGCCCGGGGCATGGAAGGGCAGGTGATGACGGGCCTCCCGAACAGGCAGTCCGGCGTCATGCGGGTGAAATCCTCAACCCAGATATTCCTGCCGCGTGCGGAGCGAAGCTTGCGAAGCATCGCCGCGGTCGCATCGTGCATGAGATACACGCCGTTGTCGCGGTATTTCTTGGGAATGCTGTGCTGCAGCTCCAGCAGATCATCCGCCGTGATTTCAGCTTCGTTTTCCGTAGGGATGTGCGCTTCCACCTGACTGGCGATGCCCAGAGGTTTGAACCTGCCGTCGCCAAACAGGAATGCTTCCTCCTCTGCATCCGCCAGGCGCTCGCCGAAGGCCTTTGCAATGAAGTCCTCGATGTCGAACGCGCTGTCCTCCAGCAGCTCGTCGGTCACGCGCACC
>CAMBWJ010000328.1 GCA_945871545.1 uncultured Clostridia bacterium
TGGGGGCGTTGCAGGCGAGGAAGTCGAAGGGACGGGGGCCGAAGGTGATGATCTTGAGGTCGCGCAGGCCCAGCAGGGTGCGGGCGATGGGCGTGAACTCCTCGATCATGTCAGCGCACTCCTCGGCGGTGCCGACGGGATACTCCGGAATGTAAGCCTTGATGCCGCTGAGCTGCAGGTTGTAAGATGCGTTCAGCATGCCGCAGAATGCGTCGCCGCGGTCGCTGGACAGAACGCCGATGTTCTCCTCAGCGGCAGCGATGTACATGGTGGGGCCGTCGAACAGTTTTGCAATGGCGGTCTCCGGACCCTCGGGGCCGAAGTTGCCGAGGAAGACGGTCAGGGCGTTGATGCCGGACTTCTTCAGGTCCTCGTAGGCTTCCATGACGTTTGCGTCAATGCCGCCTTCGATGATGACCGGGCACTCATAGATGTCGTAGCCACGGTTCTTCAGAGCAGCAACAACCGCCTTGCGGCGGGTTTCGGACAGAGTGATCGGGAAGCAGTCGCGGCTGACTGCAATAATGCCCATCTTGACCTGCGGAATGTTGTTCATAGGAATTACCTCCAATCAATATTGTGAATTTTGTCTTGCCTGAATCCACAGTATACAGATATAGTGTAACATTTCCTTAGCAATTCGTCAAGTTGCCAATTTCACTGAAAATGAAGAAATATTTCCGATATTTTACGATTTTTCGTCGGAACGCCCACTGCGGCCCAGCAGCTCGTCGGCGGAAACCTCCAGCACATCGGCGAGAGTGATAAGCATAGAAAGCGAAGGTTCACGCTCACCCTGTTCATAACGTTGGTAGGATTGCAGCGCCACGCCGATTAAATCCGCCATCTCCTGCTGCGTCTTTTTTCGCAGGATGCGCGTCTCTCGCAGACGCTTTCCAAACTCCATAGAATATCCTCCACGATAGAATTGACTTAAATCAAATTGTAGGGTATAATATTGAGGAGGAAAACAACCGAATTGGTTGTAATGCAAATGGAGTATATACAATATGAAGCTCAATAAGGCGCAAAAAGATGATCCCAGACGGTGTGTCAACTGTACGCACTTCTACCAGCATTACTTCATGCCCAAATATCAGGAGGGAAAGCTGATGGCGTGCGACTGCGGCCATTGTTACCGTGAACGGCGCAAAACCACCCGCCCGGACCGCTGCTGTGAGTTCTTTGAAATGCGCGAGATTCGCCAATGTCCCGAAGCGAATCAGGAATTTAGATTGCGCATCCTCCCGGACATCACAAACTCCAGGGAGACGTAAGAAATCCGCCTCATTCTTGCCGAGGCGGATTTCGTGCATAAACGATCCTTTCAATCAGAAAGAAAAGAAGAAAACCTGTCCCATTCTTGCCGGGACAGGTTTTCGGTCGTATATAACAGCGCCAGCTATCCGCCCGTGGCGGCTCGCCACTAGAAGTCGGCGTTGCCGGTGGTGCGGGGGAAGGGCAGCACGTCGCGGATGTTGGCGATGCCGGTGAGGTACATAATCATGCGCTCGAAGCCCATGCCGAAGCCTGCGTGCTCGGCGGTGCCGTACTTGCGCAGCTCCAGATACCACCAGTAATCCTCGGGGTTCATGCCCAGCTCCTCGATGCGCGCCTTGAGCACGTCGTAGCGCTCCTCGCGCTGGGAGCCGCCGCACAGCTCGCCCACGGCGGGCACCAGCAGGTCGGCCGCAGCGACGGTCTTGCCGTCTTCGTTCATGCGCATGTAGAAGGCCTTGATGTCCTTGGGCCAGTCGGTGACGAACACCGGCTTGCCGAAGTGCTTTTCAGTGAGATAGCGCTCGTGCTCGGTCTGCAGGTCGCTGCCCCAGTAGATGGGATACTCGAACTTCTCGCCGCAGGTCTCCAGAATCCTGATCGCGTCGGTGTAGGTGCAGCGCACGAAATCGCTGTCGCGCACGAACTTCAGGCGCTCGATGAGGCCCTTGTCCACGAAGCTGTTCAGGAAGGCCATCTCCTCCGGGCACTCCTCCAGCACGGCGGAGATGATGTACTTCACCATGTCCTCCTGCAGATCCATGTCCTCCTTCAGGGTGGCGAAGGCGATCTCCGGCTCGATCATCCAGAACTCGGCGGCGTGGCGGGGGGTGTAGCTGGCCTCGGCGCGGAAGGTCGGGCCGAAGGTGTACACGTTGCGGAACGCCATGGCGAAGATCTCGGCGTTGAGCTGGCCCGACACGGTCAGGGACACGGGCTTGCCGAAGAAGTCCTTGGAGAAGTCCACCTTGCCCTCGTCAGTGAGGGGCTGCGCGTCGGCGTCCAGCGTGGTCACGCGGAACATCTCGCCCGCGCCCTCGCAGTCGCTGCCGGTGATCAGCGGGGTGTGCACGTAGAGGTAGCCCATGTCGTGGAAGAAGCGGTGAATGGCCTGCGCCGCCACCGAGCGCACCCGGAATGCACACTGGAACAGGTTCGCGCGGGGCCGCAGGTGCTGAATCGTGCGTAGGTACTCCAGGGTGTGGCGCTTCTTCTGCAGCGGATAGTCCGACGGGCTCCCGCCCACGATGGTCACGCTGTCGGCCTTCAGCTCAAAGGGCTGCTTCATGTCTGGCGTGAGCACCAGCGTGCCCGTCACCTCGATGGCCGCACCCACGCCGATGCCATGGGTCGCCTCGGCATAGTTGGACAGCTTGGACTCCTCCAGAATGATCTGAAGGTTGCGGAAGTAGGTGCCGTCGTTCAGCTCGACGAAGGCGAAGGCCTTGGACTCGCGCATGGTGCGCACCCAGCCGTTGACCTTTACCTCCGGAACATCCTGCTGCGGCATGCTGGTGTAGAGCTCACGTACCAGATAGTGTTTCATGTTACATCCCTCATTTCGCGGTATCATGCTCCCTATTATAGCCATTTTCTGCGACAAAGTAAAGCAGAAGAATGAAAAATACCCGGCATTTCAGCCCCGGATCAGGTGCTCGATCAGGATTTTCAGGCCGATCAGGATCAGAATTGCGCCCCCGGCGGCCTCGGCACGGTTCTTCCACTTTGCGCCGAAGGCCCCGCCCAGACCCGCGCCCAGTGCGGAGGTGAAAAAGGTCACGCAGCCGATGCACATGCAGGCGGGAACGACGTCCACATCCAGACAGGCGAAGGTCACGCCCAGCGCCAGCGCGTCGATGCTGGTGGCCACCGCCAGCGGCAGCATGGACTTCACGCCAAAATCCGCGTCCAGCGCCGCCACGTCGCCGCCCAGCGCCTCGCGCAGCATGTTCACGCC
>CAMBWJ010000329.1 GCA_945871545.1 uncultured Clostridia bacterium
GGCAGCGGCAGCTTCATCGAGGCCTCCCAGAACGCCGGCAAGGTGCAGACCAACAGCCTGAGCAGCTGGTACAAATCCCACCTGCTGTGGGCCCGCCGACCCACCTGACGCAAATTCCATCAATGAGCCGCCCGGAAGCGATGCTTCCGGGCGGCCTTACTTTGCATGGCAGCATACCAGGGGGGATGAGGGCATCCCGCCCTACGGTGCAGAGCGAATCCGGGCAGTATTTTTAAAACCGGACGCAAGAAATCTGCCCCATTCTTGCCGGGGCAGATTTCGTGCTTACAGCAAACCTATGTATAGGATAGAAGCGAAGAACCTCTGCCCCTTGAACCAGTGGGGGCAGAGGTTCGTGATTCAAACCGCGAAGCGATGAGCCAGCGGCGGCTCGCCGCCTTACAGCGCAGCCTTATAGATCGACACGATGTCGTCCTTGCTCAGCGGCACGAAGCTGCCGAC
This sequence comes from uncultured Clostridia bacterium, assembly GCA_945871545.1. The sequence goes on from CAMBWJ010000329.1 coordinate 463, forward strand.
GCTGCCCTTCGCAGCCTTTTCAGCCATGACCTCGAAGTGCGTTTCATCGATGCCGACCTCGCCCAGCGTCGCGGGCAGCTTCATCTCCTTGAAGAACGCGCGGGTGCACTCGATGGCTCTGCGGCCGACCTCCATGTCATCCTCTCCGCTCAGGCCGAACACGTTGCGCCCGTACTCGCCGAACTTCCACGCGGTCTCCGCATTCAGCGCAAACTCCATCCAGAAGGGCGTGAGAATGGCCAGACCCTCGCCGTGGGTGATGTCGTAGAACGCGGACAGCTCGTGCTCCATGGGATGCACGCACCAGGACACGTCCGCACCGTCGCTGAGCAGGCCGTTGATGGCCAGGCTGCCGGCCCACATCAGGTTGGCGCGGGCCTCGTAGTTGTCGGGCTCACGCAGCGCAATCGGGCCGTAGTGCACCAGCGTCTTGAGCACCGCCTCGCACATCCGCGCCTGAAGGTACGCGCCCTTCACGGGGGTGAAGTAGTTCTCCAGCGTGTGGCTCATGATGTCTGCGGTGCCCGCGCTGGTCTGCCTCGGGGACACGGTGAAGGTGTACTCCGGATTCAGAACCGACATCACGGGCTTGATGTGCTGGGCGCCGGTGCCCCACTTCTCGTTCTTCTGAAGATCGGAGATCACGGCGAACTCGTCCATCTCGGAGCCGGTGGCGGAGAGCGTCAGCACGGCATAGACCGGCAGCGCCCTCTGAATTTTGTTGCGGTCGATCACCAGATCCCAGGCGTCGCCGTCGTAGCACGCGCCCGCCGCCACGACCTTGGCGCAGTCGATGCTGGAGCCGCCGCCCACGGCGAGAACCATCTCGATGCCGTTTGCATGGCAGAGCTCCACGCCCCTGCGCACGGATTCGATGCGGGGATTGGGCTCCACGCCGGAGAGCTCGGTGACCTGCATGCCGTTGTCGGTGAGCACCTTCATCACATCGTCATACAGGCCGCTGCGCTTGATGCTGCCGCCGCCGTAGACCAGCAGTACCTTGCTGCCGCTGTTCTTCAGCTCGGAGAGGTAGGACAGCTGGTCGGTGCCGAAGTGGATGGTGGTGGGGATGCTGTAAGTAAAGTTGTTCATTCTATGTCCTCCTTGATCGGATGTTCTGATGTCATTATAGCAGACAGACCCCGCAAGGTAAAGCCCCGGCGGGGAATGAAATCGGAGGCCGCGCCGCAGCCGCTGCGTTCACGCTCCGCACATCTACTTGTGATACCTCTCCCCTGTGCGGATGCGCTCGGCGCGGTAGAGCTGCTCCAGCAGGATCACCCGCATGAGTCCGTGGGGAAAGGTGAGGTTGGAGAAGGACAGGCGCGCGTCGGCCCGGGCGAGCAGCTCGTCGGACAGGCCGTTGGAGCCGCCGATGACGAACACATTCCGCCGTCCGTCCACGCTCCAGTCCTGCATCAGCCTGGATAACCCCACCGAATCCGGGGCCTTCGCCTGAATGCACATCGCAATCACACGGTCATTGGGCCGGATGCGGGCGAGCAGACCCTTGCCCTCCCGGTCGATGATTTGCCGGATCTGGGCGGGGCTTGCGTTGTCCGGCTCCCGCAGATCGTCGATCTGCACGATCTCATACCTTCCGTAGCGGGACAGGCGCTTGAGATACTCGGCGCAGCCCTCCTGCTGCCACTTCTCCTTCAGCTTGCCCACGCAGAGTATGGTCGCGTTCATGAAATTCACTCCTTCATGCACAAAAGGGGCGGTCAAATCCGCCCCGAAAAAGTTTATGCCAGCATATTCACGACGTCCGCGACGTACATCAGCGCCGTCAGCACGACGCCCGCGATCAGCAGCGCCCACTCTCCCCGACTGAGCCGCATCTGCGCGCGGGGTTTCATCTGCACGCCCCGCAGCTGGGCGCGCGCCCGAAAGATGCGCAGCATCAGCCGCAGCATCGCCGCCATCAGCAGGATCTCCACCAGGAGCATCGCAATTCCGGTGAAGCCGCCGATGGCCGTGAAATAATCCGCCGGAATCTCCTCCGCCGACGGCATGCGCTGCTGCACGAACTGGAGCAGCACCGTGGCGGCGTTGTGCACCGTGTGGTAGATCAGGCCCGCATAGACGGAATCGGTATAGATCACCAGAGATGCGATCAGCATGCCCAGGATGAACTCCGCAGGCGCGCCGATCAGCGAGCCGTGCATCAGCATGAACAGCAACGAGGTCAGCACCATCGCGCGGCGCGTGCCCTGCGCCTCAAAGGCGGAGAGCAGCGTGCCCCGGAACAAAAACTCCTCGCAAACGCCCGGCAGCACCGCCGCATAGACCACGCACAGCAACAGGCCCGTCCGGTCGGAGGGCACCGTTACGCCGCCCGCGGTCACGTCGAAGCCCAGCTTCTGGAAGGGAATGCTCCAGATCAGCGTAATATCGTTCACCAGGAACACGCCCAGCAGCGCCATCGCCACGATCAGCAGCACACTGGGCAGCGAGATCGGGTTCGGGCGCAGCGCAGGCAATATCTCCGGCCTACGCCGCAGGCTCAGCGCGAGGGGCAGAACCAGAAAGCAGAGGTAGTAGAACAGGTTGTAGCAAAGGGCCACCAGATTTGCGTCCGCATCCTGAAGCGCGCCGCTGAACAGGCCCAGCAGCAGGGACGCCGCGTACAGCCCGATCCCCGAGAGCAGGTACAGCACCAGCGCATTCCTGCGCGTGGGCCGCTGCTCCGGGCGGATTCCGCTGCGCTGCTCAGACATTGAAGCGGAACAGCGTCACGTCGCCGTCCTTCATCACGTAGTCCTTG
>CAMBWJ010000330.1 GCA_945871545.1 uncultured Clostridia bacterium
CATCGAATACAGGATTCCGAAGGCGTACATTCAGATGTACATGCCGGACTTCGAGATGCATGGCGAGGCGGCGTGCAACTTCTACAAGTGCGGCGATGAGACGGAAACGCCGCATTACCTGGCATGGGCGCCGCTGTCGAGCGATACGCCGGACTATCACCGGCGGCAGGACTTTGGCAGGCTGATTTTTGAATAAATGGAAAGACGCTGACCGGGAAAACGGCCAGCGTTTGTTATGCAGCTTTTTTGTGCAGCGTCGTTCTGGGACACAGAGTTCCAGGATTTATACCCATTGCGCCTGATCCTAACTTTGCGAAGCATCCCCATTTTAAGCGTGGGCAGATGCGCAGCTGGCGGCATTTTGATGCCAGCCAGTGACAAGCTTGTCTTTGATTGTGCCCCCGTGCTGCGCATCCCTCACCCGTTCAGGGCGCAATTGCCGCTTGCCCGGAAACGCGTTTGCGCATATAATCAAGCCATCGGAATCGTTCGGAGGTTGTCATGAGCAAATACAACATCAGCAAAACATCCCGTTTCCTGGGCATCTCCAGCGAGCTGCTGCGCCACTACGAGCGCCTGGGGCTAATCGAGCCGGAACGGCATGAAAACGGCTATCGCATTTTCGATTACCGGCAGATCGACAAGCTGCAGGGGATCCGGCGCTTTCGCAACATGGGCTTTTCCCTGGCGGAAATCGACCGGCTGATCGGCTGTGCGGCATATGACGAGGTCGGCGCGCTGCTGGAAAAGGCGCTTGAGCGCAGCAGCCGGGACATCCTCTGGCTGACGGAGCTGGAACACGCTAACCGCACGCTGGTCGAGGAGTGGCGGCAGCTACCGCAGAGCCTTGGCCGCTGCGACGAAGTGCTCAGTCCGGAGATCGTACGCGTGGACATCCGCCACAACAGCCAGGTGGATGAGGCCGTGATCTCCGACGAGCTGATGACTTGGCTGGAGCACACACCCGTGGTCTTCATCTCCCCCGCCTTCCCGCGTGCGGGAATTCTCTCCGGCTCGGAGGACATCCGCTTCGGCTACGGCATCGAGGTGGCTGCGCGCAGCCGCCTGTCGCTCGCCTGTGTAGAGGGGGAGCAGCATCTCGCTTCCCGGCGCTGCATCACCACCGTCGTCTTCTCCCGGGGGCAGGAGCATATCAGCTGCCGCCACCTGCGCCACGTCGTGCAATACTGTCAGGCGCATCGCCTGACCATTGCCGGCGACGCCTGGGGCATCACCCTCGGCCCCTGCCACGATCATGGAATCATCTGCCGGCATCACCGCGTCTATGTCCCCGTCGAGCCCATGGGATGATTCTTTTTCGGTTTTCTTTGCATGTGAAGTAACAAACTATTGACCTTACAAGCCTTGTAGGGTGTATCCTGCTGCTGCTGGGAATACCCAAGGATCAACAAAGGAGGATCACCCATGAAAAAGCTGCTTTCCCTTGTGCTGTGCCTGACGCTGTGCCTGCTCTGCGTGGCCACCGCCAGCGCCGCCTACACTGCCGGCACCTACACCGGCGTCGCTACCGGTATCGGAGGCGATATCACCGTGGCGGTCACCTTCTCCGACAGCGCCATCACTGCTGTGGAGATCAAGTCCCACTCCGAGACGCCTGGTATCTCCGATCCGGCCATCGCCCGCATTCCCGAGGCGATTGTCGCCAGCCAGTCCCTGGGCGTCGATACCATTACAGGATGCACCGTCACCAGTAAGGGCATCATCGAGGCTGTCGCCGATGCCGCCACGCTGGCGGGCGCCGATGTGGATGCGCTGCGTGCCGTCGAGGTCGCCAAGGCTGAGGCTGGCGATACCATTGAGAAGACGGTTGACGTCGTCGTCGTCGGTGCCGGCGGCGCCGGCATTGCTGCTGCCTCTGCCGCTGTGGAGAACGGCGCGACTGTGCTCGTCCTGGAGAAGACGGCTGCCGCCGGCGGCAACACGCTGGCCTCCGGCCTGGCGATGAACGCCGCTGACCCGGAAAAGGCTGGTACGATGGACACGCTCAACGGCCAGATCAACACCCTCGAGGGCGTACTCGCGTATGATGAGGCGGACTTCGGCGCTTTTGCCGGCACGCTGTCCACCCTCAAGGAGCAGATCAACGCCTATCTTGCCGGCGACACCAGCAAAGCCTTCGACTCCATCGAGTGGCACGTCATCCAGACCTATCTGGGCGGCAAGCGCACCGATGTGAACGGCAACCTGGTCCAGGGAGATTATGACCTGATCTACACCATGTGCGCCAACAGCCTGGACACCTATCACTGGCTTGGAGAAACCGTTGGCATCGCGCTGAGCGATTACATCACCTCTCCGGTTGGCTCCCTGTGGCTGCGCGGCCACAAATTTGAGACTAAGCAGGGTGTCTTCACCAGCGCGATCGACTATGTCACCGCGCATGGCGGCGAGTTCCTGTATGAGACCCGTGCTGAGCACCTGATCATCAATGATGATCGCGTATGCGGCGTCACCGCTTCTATGACCGACGGCACCCCGGTGATCGTCCATGCCAATGCGGTCATTCTGACCACTGGCGGCTTCGGCGCAAACGAGGCGATGGTGCGCGAGTACAATACCTACTGGCCGGCCATTCCCGACGGCATTAAGACGACCTGCGTCGCCAGCGCCACTGGCGATGGCATCTACCTGGCGCTGGAGGCTGGCGCCGCGCTTAAGGACATGGGTCTGACCCAGCTGATGCCGACCGCCAGCGCACTGACCGGCCAGCTCGCCGACGTCCTGCTCGTTCCCTCCCAGTACTATATGTTCGTCAACCAGGAGGGCAACCGCTTCGTCAACGAGTATGCCGAGCGCGATACCCTGTCCTTTGCCGCGCTCAGCCAGACCGGCGGCATCTTCTATCACATCGCTGATCAGAATATGATCCCGCTCCTCCAGAACAAGGCTACCCAGGAGGCTGTTGACGCGCTGGTGGAAAAGGGCATTATCTACAAGGCGGACACCCTGGAGGCGCTTGCCGAGCAGATTGGCTGCCCCGCCGAAAACCTGATCGCCTCCGTCGAGAAGTACAACTCCTATGTGGACGCTGGCGTGGATCCCGACTTCGGCAAGGGCGTCTTCGGCACGAAGATCCAGACCGCGCCGTATTACGCCGTGATCGAGAAGCCGTCCGTGCATCACACGATGGGCGGCGTCAGGATCAACACGAATGCGGAAGCGCTCAGCGAGAGCGGCGACGTGATCCCGGGCCTGTATGCTGCGGGT
>CAMBWJ010000331.1 GCA_945871545.1 uncultured Clostridia bacterium
GCGACGAGCACGCCGACATGACCAAGGGCACCGGCGTGGTGAAGATCACCCCCGCCCACGATCCCAACGACTACGAGGTGGGCAAGAGGCACAACCTGCCCATGGTGCGCGTGTTCACCTACGACGGCCACATGACCGGCGCGAAGGAGGCCGCGGAGAATGCCGAGTGGATTGCCAGCGGCCGCGCAACCGCCGATGAGCCGGTGGTGCTGGACTGCGGCAAGTACGCCGGCATGACCACCATGGAGGCTCGGAAGGCCATCGTTGCCGATCTGGAGGCGGCTGGCCTGCTCAAGAAGGTGGAGCCGCTGACCCCCGAGGTGGGCACCTGCTATCGCTGCCACCACACCATCGAGCCGATGGTGTCCAAGCAGTGGTTCGTGAAGATGGAGCCGCTGGCGAAGCCCGCAGTGCAGGTCGTGAAGAACGGCGAGCTGCGCTTCGTGCCCGAGCGCTTTGAAAAGACCTATTTGAACTGGATGGAGAACACCCGCGACTGGTGCATCTCCCGCCAGCTGTGGTGGGGCCACCGCATCCCCGCCTTCTACTGCGACGACTGCGGCGAGATGACCGTCTCCCGCGAGGACATCACTGTCTGCCCGAAGTGCGGAAAGCCCGTGCATCAGGACGAGGACGTGCTGGACACCTGGTTCTCCTCGGCGCTGTGGCCCTTCTCCACGCTGGGCTGGCCGGACAAGACCCACGATTTCGAGACCTACTATCCCAACAGCGTGCTGTCCTGCGGCTATGACATCATCTTCTTCTGGCTGGCGCGCATGGTGTTCTCCGGCATCGAGCAGACCGGCAAATGCCCCTTCAGCGTGGCGCTGATGCACGGCCTGGTGCGCGACGCGCAGGGCCGCAAGATGTCGAAGTCCCTGGGCAACGGCATCGATCCCATCGAGGTCATCGACCAGTACGGCGCGGACGCGCTGCGCTTCTCGCTGGTGATGGGCGTGGCCCCCGGTGCGGACGTGCGTCTGTCCAATGAGAAGATCGAGACCTACCGCAACTTCTGCAACAAGATCTGGAACGCCAGCCGCTTCGTGCTGATGAACCTGGACGGCTTCACCCCCGAGGGCGTGCCCGCCGCCGACAAGCTCTCCCTGTCGGACAAGTGGATCCTCACCAAGTATCAGGATACGGTGCGCACCATCACCGACAATCTGGAGAACTTCGACCTTGGCCTTGCCGCCACGAAGCTGTACGACTTCGTCTGGTCCGACTTCTGCGACTGGTACATCGAGAGCGCCAAGCAGGGCCTCTATGCCGAGGACGGCGAGGTGAAGAAGACCACCCAGGAGGTGCTGCTGCACGTGCTCACCGGCATGATCAAGCTGCTGCATCCCTACATTCCCTTCATCACCGAGGAGCTGTACAGCTACCTGCCGGGCGTGGAGGGCATGCTGATCACTTCCTCCTGGCCGGAGTGCGACCCCGCGCTGGACTTCCCTGCCGAGGCCGCCGCCTTCGAGGGCGTGAAGGACGTGATCGTGACCATCCGCAACCTGCGCGCCGAGATGAACGTGGCCCCCGCAAAGCGCGCCACGCTGATTCTGAAGCCCCACGAGGGCTGGAAGGACGCGCTGGCCTCCGCAGAGGGCTACTTCAAGCGCCTGGCCGGAGCCAGCAACGTGGAGTTCATCGACGCGGGCGCCGCCAACCCGGAGAAGAGCGCCTCCGCCGTCACCGCGCCCTGCGAACTGTTCATCCCGCTGGGCGAGCTGGTGGATGTGGAGAAGGAGCTTGCGCGCCTGGAGAAGGACCTCAAGAACGTGGAGGGCGAGATCGCCCGCGCCAACGGCAAGCTGAACAACGCCGGCTTCGTCGCCAAGGCCCCCGCCGAGCTGGTGGAGCGCGAGAAGGAGAAACTGGCCACCAACCAGAGCCTGCTGGAGAAGCTCAAGGCCCGCATCGCCGAAATGGAAGCGCTGCGCTGATCCGTGCGCACTGCGACCCGAAGTCAATTGACTTCGGGTCGTTTTTGTACCTTCAGCCTTCGTCCGGGCTGAACAGAATTCCATGAATTCTGCGAATCGTGGCGGCGTAGTCGCGCTCAGGAATGATAATTTGCAGGTGATCCTGCATATGAATGATATGAATGGAGTCGATTGTAGCTTCAACCCTTGCGGACTGCGCCGCGGTCAGGCCGAAGGCGTTGACGCTTGCGACCCTCATGCTGCCCTCGAAGGGCGCGCGCCGGGGGAGGGGACAGCAGTTTTCGGGATTGAAGTCCGTTGCGATGTACAGCCCGCGCTGTCCGGTGATGCATGGCACGAAGGCGGGGCAGGACTCCGAGATGCGCGTGCCCTCCGCATCAGGGCAGTAGGTATTCTTCAGCAGCGTGTCGATGCCCGTGCCCTTCAGGGGCTCTAGCGCGTCCGGGTGCAGCACCTGCGCGCCCGCCCAGGCCAGGCGCTCCATCTGGTGCAGGCTCACGCAGCGGTTGCGCCGCGCCTCGGGCACGATGTTGGGGTCGGCGGTGAACAGGCCGTCCACGTCTGTCCAGTTTTCGTAGAGATCTGCGTCCAGTGCGGCAGCCGTAAGCGCACCGCTCACGTCCGAGCCGCCACGGCTGAAGGTGCGCAGGCTTCCGTCGGGCAGGCTCCCGTAGAAGCCGGGAACCACCGCGCGACCCAGCGGCAGCAGGCGCTCCCGGATTGCATGTCGGGTGGCAACGGAATCTATTCTGCCCTCTGCATCGAAGTGATACAATTCGCCCGCATCCACGAAGGGAAGGCCGGTGTAGGCGGCAAAGAGCCGCGCGCAGAGGTATTCGCCGCGACTCGCCGCATAGTCTCTTGAGGTGCGGAAGCGGCGGCGGATGCGGGAGAACTCCTCCTCCAGATCGAAATCCGGTGCACACTGATCCCGTATGGATGCATAGCGCAGGTAAATACGGGTAAAGATGAACTGTGCAGTGTCATCTGCCGCGTCCCAGGCCCGATAGAGCAGGTCGGTGATCTTGTCGTCGCCCGGAAAGCGACGGCCCGGCGCGGAGAGCACGATGAACCTCCTGTCGTTATCCGCGCGGAGGATGCTTCTCACCTGCGCAAAGCGGTCCCCGTCGCAGACGGAGCTTCCGCCGAACTTACATACCGTAATGGACATGGCAATCCCTCCGAATCAGGCTGGTATACGGTCATGCTGCATCCTATGCGCCGGAAAAAAATGGGTTCGGAGGGAATTGCCGGTGCAAAGAGACGAAAATTTTTTTAAATGG
>CAMBWJ010000332.1 GCA_945871545.1 uncultured Clostridia bacterium
GGCGGTGGGCGATGACCACGCAGCTGATGCCCCTGTCCTTGATGGCCTTCACCACGTCGTATTCCGTTTGGGCGTCAAGTGCCGAGGTGGCCTCGTCCATGATGAGGATGGTTGGGTCCTGCGATAGCACGCGGGCGATCTCCATGCGCTGGCGCTGCCCGCCGGAAAAGTCCTTGCCGCCCTCCAGCATCCGGTACTGATAGCCGCCGTCGCGCTGCATGATGTCCTCGTGCAGGCTGGCGTCCCGGGAGGCCAGGATCATTTCGTAGTCCTCGATGGACGTGTCCCACATCTTGATGTTGTTGGCGATGCTGTCCTCGAAGAGGGTGATGTCCTGATCCACCACCGCAAGCGAGCCGGTGAACACGTTGCGGTCGATCTCCGAAATGGGCTTGCCGTCGAAGAGGATCTCGCCGCTCCAGGGCTTGTACAGCCCGGAGATCAGCTTGGACAGCGTGGACTTGCCGCAGCCTGAGCTGCCCACGAAGGCCACCTTCTGCCCCACCTCCAGCGTCATGCTGAAGTTCTCGATCAGCGGCGGCGCGAGGCGGGAGTAGCCGAAGGTCACGTTGCGCATTTCCAGCCTGCCGGAGAGCTTGTCGTAGCTCTCCTCCTCGGGGCGCTCCGCCGGATACTCCACGTCCGCGGGGTACTCCAGCACGTCATCGATGCGCTCCATGTTGGTGCGCATCTCGCGGATGGTGGTTCCGGCGTTGGCCAGCTCCATCACCGGGTTCATGAAGGAGGCGAGCATGGTCTGGAAGGCGAACAGCATGCCCACGGTGAACTCGCCCTGAAGGATCAGAAACAGTCCCAGCGCGAGGATGGACATGTTCACCAGCGCGGACACGGCCTGAGGAATCAGGCCGTAGTAGGCGTTGAGCTTCATGGACTTGACGTTCTGGGTGTTTGCCGAGGCCTGATAGCCCGCCCACTTGGCGAAGAAGCCGTTCTCCGCGCCGCTGGCCTTGATCGTCTCGATCATCTCGATGCCCGCCACGGTGGTGGAGGCGAGCTTGGCCTCGTCGCGCATCTGCACGCGGGAGATGTTGATCCGTTTGTTGGAGATTATGCGGTTGACCAGGATGTTGATGGTCATGCCGGAGACGCCGATGAGCGTCAGCGGCACGCTGTAGCGCAGGATGACCACCAGGTAGACCACCATCATCGCCGTGTTCAGCACGGTGGGCGCGAGGGTGTTGATGAGGGTGGAGGCGATGCTCTGGTTGGTAGCCTTGCGCCCCGCGATGTCGCCCGCCATACGCTGGGAGAAGAACTCCACCGGCATGCGCAGCACGTGCCACATGAACTCCGCGTTCGCCTTGATCGCCAGCTTGCCCTGGAGCTTGAGCGAGTAGATCGCCTGAAGAGCGGAGAGCACGATCTGGATCAGCGCAAAGGCGGTCAGCAGCACAAAAAAGGGCGTGACCCAGCCGGGATTCAGCCCCGTGAGCAGTCTGTCCACAAAGGCCCGGGAGAACGCCGGGTTGATGACCCCGATCAGCGCCGTGATCAGCGAGACCAGAATGGTAAAGACCAGCGCGTCCTTCGCGCCCGCAAGGCGCTTGCGCACGAAGCCCAGCATGCTCTTGGGCCTGCCGTCGGGCACAAAGCCTTCGCCGGGCTCCAGCAGGATGCAGACCCCGGTGAACGAATGATCGAACTCCTCCATGGAGACCTCCACCTGCCCCCGCGCCGGATCGTTCAGCACGGCGCGATCCCGCTTAAAGCCGTCCAGCACGACGAAGTGGTTGAAGTTCCAGTGGATGATGCAGGGGAATTTTCCGCTCTCCTTCAGGGACTGGGGCTCCATGCGGTAGCCCTTCGCCTGCAGGCCGTAGCTGCGCGCCGCGTACAGCATGTTTTTGGCGTTGGAGCCGTCCCTGGACACGCCGCAGTCCCTGCGAACCTGCTCCAGCGGAATCCATTTATCATAATACGCCAGCACCATCGCCAGGGAGGCCGCGCCGCACTCCAGCGCTTCCAGCTGGAGGATGACCGGCACCTTCGCCACCCTGCCGGAAGTGACCGGCGCTTTGGTCTTCTTGTCCATAGGGTGCAAACCTCTCTTACCCGATCAGAAACGAGACCGGGGCTATCTCTTCCGTGACGGTCTGCCCGTCGATCACCGTGGTTGCCTCGATCCGCGCGGTGACGCTCCAGAGGATCAGCGCCGCCAGCAGCAGCACGATCACGCCCAGCGTCAGCCACAGGCTGGGTCGGGTCACCTTCATGTAATCGTCGATTTCCTCCGGCGAGGAAATGCGTTCCAGGCTCTTTTGCCGGAAGATCGATTCGTTCATCAGATGCACTTCCCTTCGTGCGTGTGTTCAGTGGTTGTGGAAAATGCCGCAAGGGCAGCGCCGCAGGAAATGTGCTCCCGCGACGCCGCCCCGGCGGTCAGGGAATCGGTTCTTCGTCAGTTGGAAAAGTCCTGACCGCAGTTGGGGCAGGTGCTGTCTCCGGGCGAACCGTCGTACGGCATCTCAAGGCCGCAGTGCGGGCAGGTCTTGAAGCCTACGGCGATGTCCATCATGAATCCGCCGCCAGAGGTCTTTTCCAGCTGCTCCTCGCTCAGCTCCACGGGTCGCTGCACACTCTTCTCTTCCATAGGCTTATCCTCCTCTTGTTCAGCACAAGGGTTCGTTTGGTTTGAAGCCGCCGCAGTTGGGGCACAAGCAGGCCGTGAGTCCCCCTATAAAGTAGACCAATTCTCCGACAGTGCCGCACACCGAACAGATACATGTCTCTCCACTTTTCATGCCGCCGGCGGTCTTTTCCAGCTGCTCCTCGCTCAATTCCCTGGGGTTCTGCACATTCTGTTCTTCCATGGTTTCTCCTCCTTGTTGAATTTTTGCCTGTCTTTACATGACATAAGCTTCCTGGTAGCCGCAGTAGGGACATTGGAAAACTGCCATCACGGCACTTCCGGACGACCTGCCGCATTTTGGGCATCTCGTTGCACTGGGCTGTATTTCCGCGCGGTCGGCGCCGCCAGAGGTTCTTTCCAGCTGCGCGTCATTCAGTTCGTCGGGCTTCTGTACATTCTTCTTCTCTTCCATGGGTTTGCCTCCTTTGCATATACGCAGGATTGCTCTGCAAATTCAGTATTTGTTCTGTCAGAATCATACCACGGCGCGCGCGGGCCTGTCAAATGGCGCGCACGAAGCCTGCGCAGATCCTGTTCACAGCCGCTTTTTGATGGTGA
>CAMBWJ010000333.1 GCA_945871545.1 uncultured Clostridia bacterium
TGAATGGGCGACGAACAGCGGCTACACCTGCGTATACCTTGAAGATCACACCCACATCCCTGTCACCGATCTTGCCGTTCCGGCGACCCACGTGACCACGGGATGCACCGAGGGCAGCCACTGTGAAGTCTGCGGAGAGGTGCTGGTCGAGCAGAAGATTGTACCCATCGTGCAGGTGGAGAAGGTCGTGCTCCCGGCGGAGTTGGAGGTCATCGGGGCGGAGGCCTTTGCGGGCGATGCCTTCGCCTGCGTGGTGCTCCCGGAGGGATGCAGGGCAATCGGAGCCGCCGCGTTCCGGGATTGCGCGCAGCTGCGCTTTATCGAGATTCCCGCATCCGTGACCAGCATCGACGGCAGTGCCTTCGACGGCTGCGACGGTCTGATCATCGTCACGGTCTCCGGCAGCGAGGCCCAGCGCTTCGCACAGGAACACGAGATCAGCTGTGTGCTGCGCTGAGGAAGAACAGAGCGACGGGCCGGAATCCTGCGTCAGGGTTCCGGCCCGTTTCTGCATAAAAAAACCACCCGGTCTGTCTCCAGACCGGGTGACATGGTGCGGTCGACGGGACTTGAACCCGTACGGTCTCCCACACGCCCCTCAAACGTGCGCGTATGCCTATTCCGCCACGACCGCAAGAACATTTATATTATACCCATGAGCCGGACAAAAGTCAAGCACTTTTTACGCAAAAAGCTCTGAAATCAGAGCGGCGCGGCGGCGGTGCGGGTGAGGATTGCGCCGGGGGTGCACTGTGCGGCGGAGCGTGCGGCTTCCTCGTCGGCGAAGGCGGCGAATACCGTGGAGCCGCTGCCGGTCATACGCACGAAGTCCGCGCCCAGGCTGCGGAAGTGCTCCATCAGCTCCCCGATCCGGGGCATCAGGCGCACGGCGGGGGCCTCCAGGTCGTTGTGGGAGAGCGCCTGCGCCCGAATAAAGTCGCCCCTTTTCAGGGCCTCGGCCAGGGCGAGGTTGTCGATCCGGGTCATGGGATCGCCGCCGTCGCTCCAGGCCTTGAACACCGCCGGGGTGGAGAGTCCGCCGCCGGGGGTGACCATCACCAGCGGGATCCGGGGCGGATCGTCGATGGGGGTCAGGATCTCCCCCACGCCCTCGGCCCGGGCAAGGCCCTGCTGCAAACAGAAGGGCACGTCCGCGCCCAGCTTCAGGCCGATCTGCTGGAGCGTGCGCAGCGGCAGCCGCAGGTTCCACAGCCGGTTCAGGGCGATGAGGGCAGATGCGCAGTCGGCGCTGCCCCCGCCCAGCCCGGCGCGGGTGGGAATACTCTTTTTCAAGGTGATGCGCGCGCCGTTGTGCTGGCCCAGCGCCTCGTTGAGGGCGCTTGCGGCGCGGATCACCAGATTGCGGTTGCCGGTGGGCAGGGGTTGACCGTCCACCGTCAGCGTCAGAAAGCGCGCGGACTCAAAGCTGAGCACGTCGCACAGCTCGATGCTCTGCATCAGCATATCCAGGCTGTGATAGCCGTCCGGGCGCTCGCCGCAGATGGACAGCGACCAGTTGATCTTGGCGTGGGCGTGCAGTGTCAGCTTCATGTTTCCTCCGTGATGGTGACGTTCTCGTATTCGGCGCTGCGCACGACGGTGGGCATCTGGTGCACCACCTGGTTCTTCTTTGCGCAGATGGCGAAGATCACGCCCGCGACGATCAGGACCAGCAGCAGAAGCACCGCCGCGATGCGCAGCTTTTTGAGCCTGCGGCGGCGCTTGCGCTCCCTGCTCTGGGCGGACGGCGCGCGGTTCGGCTGCGTGCGGGGCGTAGGCCTGCGGGTGTAGCTGTCGCCGGGCGCGGTTCGGCTGCCCGGTCGGCTGTAACCCTCATAGTCCGGGCGGGACTTGTAGCCGCCGGAGGGCTGGGAGTGGTAGCTGCCCGTGGGCCTCCGGCTACCGGATGCGGCTTCGCCAAAGCGGCCGTTGTAGGAATTGCGTTGCTTATCCATGGATCGTGCTCCTTATGCGCGGCGGCGCTTATTCCGCGGCGTAGTCGGCGGGGGCCTCGTCGGAGCTGTCCTCCGCAGCGGGGGCCTCACGCACGGGCGCGGGCACGGGCTTCACTGCCTCCTCGGCGGGCGCGCTGAAGCTGTGGCCGCAGACCGCGCAGAATTCGTCCTGATCCTTGCGCATCGCGCCGCACTCGGGGCAGTAGTCCACGTCCTCCGCAGTGGGCGCGGGCTCGGTCTCCGGGGCGGGCTCCGGCATGCGCCGGCCGCAGCTGGAGCAGAAGCGCGCGCCCTTGCCCATCACCGTGCCGCAGGAGGGGCAGCGGTTCTGGTTGCGCAATTGCATTTTCTGGCGCTCCAGGGACTCCAGACGGTCGCGCAGCTCGGCAACCTTTGCGCACAGCGGCGCGAGGGTCACGCCGTCCGTGCCCTGGGAGTCCACATAGACGCGGCCGATTTCCCGGTACAGATCCTCGATCTCCCCGGCGATGCTGCGGCTCTCGCTGGACAGGCGGGTGATCTCCACGCTGTCCTTGGTCTTGTTCGTCACGGACTGCGCCGCGCTGGTAAACATCTCCTTGAAATCGTTGAAAAATGCCATCGTGATCCCTCCGTTCGGATGCAGATTGTTGCATTGGATATACTGCGTAAATCCCCGTGGGATTCCACCTCCATGATACCCTCTTTTCCGCAAAAAATCAACCATGCGGATGCAAATGGGGAGGTGCTTTCATGCAGGCTCCCCCGTCCACAAAAATAATTAACCCGCGGCTTGCTGTTCATGACTGAAATATCTGGTATAATAGGAGGAAGATAAGCAAACAGGAGTGAAACGATATATGGACTTCAAGCTTTCCATTGCAAATGAAATTCTTTCCGCAGCGGAGCGCGCCTTTGGCGAGACCGGCCTTCAGCCCGCGGACATCGCCGCGGCGCTGGAGATTCCGCCGAGCACCGACATGGGCGACTATGCCTTCCCCTGCTTCAAGCTTTCCAAGGCCCTGCGCAAGAGCCCGATGATGATTTCCGACGCCCTCGCTGCCAACATCCAGGCGGACTATCTGGGCCGGGTGGAGTCGGTCAAGGGCTATCTGAACTTCTTCATCGACCGCGCCACCTACGCCGAGAAGGTGGTGGATGCGGTGCTTCAGCAGGGCGATAGCTACGGCTCCGACAACTCCGGCGCGGGCAAGACCGTGGTGCTGGACTACTCCTCCATCAACATCGCCAAGCGCTTCCACATCGGCCA
>CAMBWJ010000334.1 GCA_945871545.1 uncultured Clostridia bacterium
TGGGCGTGCTCTTCGGCGCGATGAGCTACACCATCATCGACAAGATCATCTCCTCGCTGGGTCTGGACGCGCTGATCAACGACACCATCAAGGGCTCCATCCTGCTGCTGGCGGTGTTCATCCAGATCGCCATCCCGGCCATCCGCGCCAAGCTCTCCAAGAGCCACTGAGTTCCTTCAAACAAATCGACCGGAAGCCACGTGTCGTGACTTCCGGTCCGCACAATCCGCATCCCCGGCACGCTGCCGGGGATGCGTTCGTTCTGCACGATGAAAACTGGCGGGAGCGGCCATTTGCTCAGTTTACGATTCTGAAGCCCGCCTCCGTGAGCCGTTCACGGATCTGGGCGATCTGCTCAAAGTCTCGGGTCTCCATGCCCACCGTGAGGAAGCAGCTGGTGACGGCCATGTTGGCGTCGCTGCGCTCGTGATGCACGGAAACCACGTTCGCACCGCACTCGGACACGATCTGGCTCACGCCCAGCAGCTGGCCGGGCTTGTCCTCCAGTGCGATCTGGAGCATGGAGTTGCGGCCGGCGGTGACCAGGCCGCGGGTGATGACCCGGGAGAGGATGTTCACGTCGATGTTGCCGCCGGAGACGATGCACACCACCTTCTTGCCCTCGATGGGCAGCTTGTGGAACATGGCGGCAGCCACGCTGACCGCGCCCGCGCCCTCGGCGATCAGCTTCTGCTTCTCGATCAGCGCCAGGATGGCTGCGGCGATCTCGTCCTCACTGACCGTGACCACCTGATCCACGTACCTCTGCACCATCTCAAAGGTCACGTCGCCGGGGTGCTTGACCGCGATGCCGTCGGCGAAGGTCTGGACGGTTTCCAGGGTGATGGCCTCGCCCGTCTCCACGCTCCGGGCCATGCTGGGGGCGTTTTCCGCCTGCACGCCGTAGACCTTCACATTGGGGTTCAGGGTCTTGATGGCGTAGGCCACGCCGGAGATCAGTCCGCCGCCGCCGATGGGGCAGATCACCGCGCCCACATCCGCCAGCTGATCCAGAATCTCCAGGCCGATGGTGCCCTGACCCGCGATGACCTCATCGTCGTTGAAGGGGTGGATGAAGGTGCTGCTGGTCTCCTGCTGGAGCCTGCACGCGTGGGCGTATGCGTCATCGTATGCGCCCTTCACCAGACAGACCTCCGCTCCCAGCGCCTTGGTGGACTCCACCTTGGAGATGGGCGCGCCGTCGGGCATGCAGATGACGGATTTGATGCCCATGCGGGAGGCCGCCAGCGCCACGCCCTGGGCGTGGTTGCCGGCGGAGCAGGCGATGATGCCCGCTGCGCGCTGTTCCTCGGAGAGCTGGCTGATCTTGTAGTAGGCTCCGCGCAGCTTGAAGCTGCCGGTGAGCTGGAGGTTTTCGGTCTTGAGATAGAGTTCGCAGTCCTGGCTGAGCCGGGGCGCGTGAATCATGTCGGTCCTGCGGGCGACCTGCTTGAGCACGAATGCGGCGTGATAGATTTTGTCGAGCGTAACCATGGGTCTGTTTTCCTCACTTCTGTTTTACGGTTCCTGCAAGATAGTTGATGAATTGCTGGGCGGTGCGCCCGGAGATTCCGCCGTGGCGAATCTCCCACTTGTTGGCCTCCAGCAGCAGCTGCTCCTCCGTGAGGCCAAGGTCGCCGCAGCGGCTGGCGATGCCCTTCACGATGTCGTGGTACTGCTTGCGGTCGGGGTTGTTGTAGTTGATGGCGCAGCCGAAGCGCGCGGCCAGCGACAGCTTCTCCTCCATGGTGTCGGAGCGGTGCACGTCGCCGTTGAACTCCATGTCGTTGCGATCCTTCCAGGTCTCCTGAATCAGGTGGCGGCGGTTGGAGGTGGCGCAGATCAGCACGTTGTCCGGCTTGGTCTCCACGCCGCCCTCGATCACAGCCTTCAGGAACTTGTACTCCACCTCGTGCTCCTCGAAGGAGAGGTCGTCGATGAAGATCATGAAGCGGTAGTTGCGGTTCTTCACCCGGGCGATGACCTCGGAGAGCAGGCCGAACTGGTGCTTGTAGATCTCGATCATCCGCAGGCCCCGGTCGCAGTACTCGTTCAGGATGGCCTTGACGGAGGTGGACTTGCCGGTGCCCGCGTCGCCGTAGAGCAGCATGTTGTTGCAGCTGCGGCCGGAGACGAAGGCCTCGGTGTTGGCGCGCAGCTCCTTCTTCTGGTACTCGTAGCCGATCAGGTCATCCAGCACCACGGAATCGATATTGTTGATGGCGCAGAATTCCACGCCGCCGTTCTCCGCCGGGCGGATGCGGAAGGCGCGGTTCAGGCCGAACATGCCCACGCCGCAGTCGCGGTAGTGCGCCGTGACCAGATCGAAGATTTCGTTTTCATCCTTCGCCTGCTCGATAGCGGCGGACAGCGCGCGCACGACTTCGCTTACCTTCCGGTAGTACATCTGGGCCTTCTTGGGGATGGCCTGATAATTGGACAGCACCGTAAAGCAGTCGATGCCCAGATCCCGCTCGATGGGCGTAAAGTCGAAGTCGAACAGGTTCTTGAAGATGCGGAAGTCGGCCTTCGCGAAGTGGTTCACCGAGCCCTCGCTGGCCCCGACGCGCTCACAGGTCAGGCTGAAGGAGTTTTCATTGGTGATGAGCACGAAGGTCAGGTAGTTGTGCCAGAGGTTCGTGTCAAAGCCGTAGGTCGTGGCCAGATCCAGGATGCGCTTGATCTCCACATAGATGCGGCGGATGAGCGCGCTCTTTTCGCAGGCCTTGTGATCCCAGTCGAAGAAGATGCCGGACAGGCGCAGCAGGATGCTGTCCTCGCCCAGATTGCTGTAGAGCAGCAGCTTGGATGTTTCGCGGTACAAGGTCGGTTCCTCCTTTGGCGGATGGTCGGGGCGTTCCTTGAAAGGGGCAATGCGATTCTTCGTCCCTTTCAAGGAACGCATGTGTGCGGGGCTGCCGCATCTGCGACAGCCCCGTATAAATTCCGTGATCAGATGCGCTTGAGGATTTCCTCAGTCATTTGGGTGCAGGAGAGGGGGCTTGCGCCGCTGTTGCCGACGATGTCGGCGGTGCGCAAGCCCGCGGCAAGCACCTCGTCCACGGCGCGCTCGATGCAGTCAGCTTCCTCGCCGAGGTCGAAGGCGTAGCGCAGCATCATGGCGGCGGAGAGGATCGTGGCAATGGGATTGGCCTTGTCCTGTCCGGCGATGTCCGGCGCGGAGCCGTGGATCGGCT
>CAMBWJ010000335.1 GCA_945871545.1 uncultured Clostridia bacterium
AGCGTGCTGGCCGCCTTGAAGCCCCACAGCAGCACCGGCCCGCCCAGCGCCGCATAGAGCATCGGGGCAATCACGCCGTCGGTCGTGTTCTCCGCGACGGTCTCCACAGTCGCCTTGATGATCTCTTCCTCACTCAGGCGCTGCGTGTCCCGCCCGACAATGCGCGCCACCTGCGCGCGTCCAGCCTCCACACCACGATCAAGCGCCCGCTCCACGCCGCGCGCCTCCCGCGCCAGCGAGGTCATCGCCAGCCCCAGCCAGTCAAGCAGCGCCATGCCGGCCAGGCGCGGAATGCGTCCAAAGCAGCTCAGCAGGGCCAGCAGCGCGCCCGCCGCCGCCATCGTCAGCAGCACGGTGGAGGCGGTCAGCAGCAGCGCGCTTGCCCGCAGGTTTCCGCCCCGCGCACGCAGCCGCTTTTCCGCATAGGAAATGTAGCTTCCAATGATGCATACCGGATGCAAAAGCCAGGCCGGGTCGCCCAGCAGCGCGTCGAGCGCAAAGCCGAGTGCCAGCGCCAGCACATGTTCGCCCATCGTCAAGCCTCTCCCCGCAGGATGCGGTACATCGCGTCCATATTCACACTCGCGCGCACGATGGAGGCGATGCGGTCAAATTCTCTTTCGCGGAATGCTTCCAGATTGACGGGCGCGGCATCTGTACCCGCAAGCCCTTTCTTCCTGCGCAAATGCGCGGCGATGACCGCGAAGAGCTGCCCATCGTCGAATAGGCCGTGCAGATAGCTGCCCAATACGTTTCCGCTTTCGTTCATCACGCCATCGATTCTCTCGCCGATGGCCAGCCACGGCACGGCGCTGCCGCCCAGTCGGTTTTGTCCCGCGTGGATTTCATATCCATCCACCGTCAGGCCCTTTGCATCGGACAGCCAACCTCGTGATGCGCAGACACTTGCGCTGGCCTGCGCCGTGTACTTCTCCTTTTCAAAGGTGACCTCCATGTCCAGCAGTCCAAGCCCGGCAAGCTCCGGCACACGGGACTCCACATGATCGGGATCGCGCAGCACGCGCCCGAGCATCTGATAGCCGCCGCATACGCCAATGAGCATGCCGCCCTTTTTGGCATGGCGCACGATGGCTGCGTCCATGCCCCGGTTTCGCAGGTCGATCAGGTCTTCAATGGTGTTCTTCGTGCCGGGCAGCACGATCAGATCCGCGCCCTCCAAATCCTTTACCGCAGCGGCATAGCGCACCCGAACACCCGGCTGCAGGGCCAGGGACTGAAAATCCGTGAAGTTGGAGATGTGTCTGAGCTTCACCACAGCCACATTCAGATCTCCCTGATGCATGCTGCGCTCAAAGCGTTCGGTGACGCTGTCCTCATCCTCCAGCTCCACGTCCATCCACGGTACCACGCCCAGCACGGGCACATGAATCAGTGCCTCCAGCATCCGCAGCCCCGGCTCCAAAAGCTTCACATCTCCCCGGAACTTGTTGATGAGCACGCCCTTCACCCGGGCGCGTTCTTCATTGGTCAGCAGCATCATCGTGCCCAGCAAAGAAGCAAACACGCCGCCCAAATTGATATCGCCCACCAGAATCACCGGTGCGTCCGCTGCCTCGGCCATCGCCATGTTGACAATGTCGCCTTCCCGCAGATTGATCTCCGCCGGGCTGCCGGCGCCCTCGATGACCACGCAGTCCACAGTGCTTTCCAGCTCGTCGTAGGTGTCCTTGATCCGTTTGCGCAGCGCCGGTTTGTACTGATGGTATTCCATGGCTGTCATGGTGCCCACGGCTTTGCCGTCCACGATCACCTGACTGCGGCGGTCGCTGGTGGGCTTGAGGAGCACCGGATTCATCCGCACGTCCGGCTCCATCCCCGCCGCCTGTGCCTGCGTGACCTGCGCCCGACCCATCTCGAGTCCATCGCGGGTGACGAAGGAATTGAGCGCCATGTTCTGCGCCTTGAATGGCGCGGCATGCAGCCCGTCCTGCTTCATGATGCGCAGCGGCGCCGCGCACAGCACGCTCTTGCCCACCGACGAGGCCGTGCCCTGAATCATCAGCGATTTTCCCCGCATGTGCTCTCCTTCCGTGGTCGGCGGATGGTGCGTCCGCTCATACGCAGCCCTCCGCCAAGCCGACAGCGCTCATTCCTTTGCCCACAGCGCATCCGCCAGCCGGTCGTTCTCCGCATCCGTCCGCACGGCGATGCGCAGCACGCTTTTCCCCAATCCAAACGACGCGCACGTGCGCACCAGGATATGATGCTTCTTTAGCCTGTCCACCTCAGCGCTCATGTCCCGCCCGAAATCGGCCAGCAGAAAGTTGGCCTGCGACGGCTCCACGCGCGCGCCATGCGCCCGGAGGATGCCTGCCAGCCGCTCGCGCCGCCGCGCGTTGCGCTCAGCGTCGAGCCGGATCTCCTCCAGGTGCGCGGGCAGCTGCGCGGCAATCTCCGCTGCGAGCATGTTCAGGCTCCAGGGCAGCGCGTGCCGCTCCATCCGCGCGATCTCCTCCGGCGCGGCGCAGACATAGCCCAGCCGCACGCCCGGGATGCACAGCGTCTTGGTCAGTGAGCCCACCACGGTCAGCCCCGGGGAAACGTCCCGCCGCACGCTGTGCTCCGGGCAGAAGTCGATGAACGCCTCGTCCACCGCCAGCGCCGCGCCGCTGCGCATCGCCTGTGCGTGCAGCGCAAGGAGTTCCTCGCGGCTGCGCGCGCTGCCCGTCGGGTTGTTCGGGTTGCCGATCATCAGCAGATCACCGGGGGCAAAGCAGCCGTCCCAAAGGACGTGCTCCCTGTGATGGACGGCGGCGCGCTCCACATACTCGCCAAACGACGGCGCCTCCGTGCGCACGCGCCCCGGGTGCAGCGCCGTGCACAGATCGATGGCGGCCGCGCCGCCCGCCGTGGGCAGGATGCACGCCTCGGGCACGCCCGCATAGGCCGCCAGGCCCGCGCGCGCCGCGCGCATCGCGCGGTCCGGGTAATACCGCGCGTTGCCCAGCGCCGCACGCATGGCGCACATCACCCAGCCCGGCGTGCCTTCCGGGCGCAGATTGGCCGAAAAATCGAGCCATGCAGAGGGTTCGCCGCCCATCCAGACATTTCCTCCATGCTTCATCCCCAAAACCTCCTCACCAGCTCAGGATGGGACAGAAAGTGCGCATGGGCAAAGGCCGCCAGCGTCCGCTTTCTTTCAAAGCCGCAGGCCCAGGGCTTCTGCG
>CAMBWJ010000336.1 GCA_945871545.1 uncultured Clostridia bacterium
ATCTCGCCCAACGATCTTACCCTGGGCGTGGGTGCAAGCGTGCCGCTGAAGGTATCCTACCTGCCCCTGGACTGCACCGACAGCGTGCAGCGCTGGGCAAGCTCCAACCCCGAGGTGCTGTCTGTTGACGAGGACGGCGTGCTGCACGCAAACGGCGTGGGTACGGCCTACGTGACCGTGCTGACCAGGGGCCGCCTGACCGCCGGTATGGAGGTCACGGTGGAGCCCGCGCCCAAGGAGCTGCAGCTGGATCCCTCCCGGGCAACCATCGAGCGCGGCGACACCCTCCAGATGCAGGTGATGTTCCTTGCGGAGGACGGCAGCGTGGATACGCAGAGCGACCATCTGGTGGTGTGGAGCAGCGAGGATCCCTCCGTGGCGACGGTGGACAGGAACGGCTGCGTGACCGCGCTCAAGAGCGGCAGCACGAAGATCAGCGCTACTGCCGACGGCATCACGGCCACCTGCCGCCTGCAGGTGCAGGTGACGATTCAGGAGATCGTGCTGGATCACGACGAGCTGTATCTGCTCAAGGAGGACACGGGCGCTCCCATTCAGCTCAAATGGGTCATCAGCCCCGTGGACGTGGACGATCCCACCGTGCACTTCGAGAGCGACAACGAGCAGGTGGCGCAGGTGACGAAGGACGGCCTGGTGACCATGACCGGCGGCTACGGCACGGCGGTGATCACGGCATACAGCGACAGCGGCGCGTCGGCGCAGTTCATCATGAACGTGGTGACCCAGCTGCCCGAGGCGGAGCCGGAACCCGCCGAATCGCCTGAACAGGGCGTCTACGCGGATTACAATGCGGAGGACGGCGAATTCTACGACGAGAATCTCTACGGAGACGATGAATTCTCCGAGAGCGACCTCTACGAGGACAACATCTACGGCGAAACCCCGCCGCCCACGGTGGTTGCGGTCGGGTAAAGACAGAAAAAGGTGCCTTTGCATGCAGCAGAGGCACCTTTCAGCTTGATTACAGGGGAAAGCAGGGGTATAGCTCGCTCCAGTCATGGATGCGCAGGCAGGGGATATCGGGGTCGAGGGGCGCGCTCTCCCGGTAGGCGCAGCCCAGATCGCGGTCATAGTACACGGGGAATATGCCCGCCGCGTGGGCTCCGGCCACGTCCGCCTGGGGATTGTCGCCCAGGAACCAGGTCTCCTCCGGCGCAAAGCCCGCCTTCTTCAGCGCCAGAGTAAACAGGTGCGGGTTGGGCTTGCGCAGCACGTAGTCTGCGCTGGAGAGCACCGGATCGAAGCGGTGGTTCGGATAGAGCTTTTCAATCCGATGTCGCAGCGAGGTTCCCGCGAAGCCCATGTTGCTGATGACCCCGGTGCGCATGCCGTTGGCCCGCAGCCGCGTGAGCAGCTCCTCCATGCCCGGGGTGGGCACGCAGGGCGCGGCGGCGTCCCAGTAGATCTCCTCCAGCGCATCCAGCGGCAGGGTGAAGTGCAGGTCGAAGGTCTCGAACAGCCACCGCCAGCGCTGGCGGTTGGGAATCTCCACCCCGGCGGCGTGGGCCTTGCGGCGCAGCTCATGGAAGGTCTCGCGAAAGGCGGCAAGCAGAATGTCGCCGTCGACGTTCGCGGGCGGATCGGCGTACTTCAGGATGGCGTTGAAGCCGTCCTGGGCGCGGTAGTCGTCCTCGTGGGCCAGAGTCTCGCCGTAGTCGAAGAGCATGAAGCGGGGCGTTTGCAGCATGGCGGTTCCTCCGAATGTGTGTATAGGGAGAGTATAGCCCGCCGGAGCGCAAAAATCAAGACGGAATTGGTTGACAGGGGTTCAATGCATTCATATAATAAAATTATCTCGAAAATGGGAGAGAATTGACATGATTACATCCATTTCCCTGAACCCCAGCATCGACCGCACCGTGGGCGTGGACGGCCTGAACGTGGGCGGATTGAACCGCGTGCAGTCCCAGACGGACGTGGCGGCGGGCAAGGGCGTGAACGTGGCGCTGGCGGCGGCGGCGCTGGGCGAGGAGAGCGCGTGCATCGGCTTCATGTACCGCGAGGGCGGTTCGCTGTTTGAAAAGCGGCTTTCCGAGGGCGGCGTAAAGAGCGACTTCCTCTGGTGCGAGGGCGCGGTGCGCGTCAATGTGAAGGTGTTCGACCGGGTGAAGGGCGAGATCACCGAGCTGAATTCCTCCGGCACGGCGGTGACGCAGGCGCAGCTGGACGAGATGACCCGCTTGGTGGCGCGCTGCGCCCGTCAGGCGGACGATCTGGTGCTCACCGGTTCTCTGCCGCCGGGATGTCCCGCAGATTTCTACCGCACGCTGGCGGAGGTTGCCCGGAAGGAGAACTGCCGGGTGCTGCTGGACGCGGACGGCGATCGCCTGCGCGCGGGCCTGAAGGCGAAGCCCTTCCTGATCAAGCCCAACCGCTATGAATTGGAGCTGCTCACCGGGCGGACGCTGGACACGCTGGACAAGCTGCTGGACGCGGCCCGGGGCTGCATCGCGGACGGCGTGGAGGTCGTGGCGGTGTCCATGGGCGGCGACGGCGCGCTGATCCTGCGCGGGGACGAAATCCTGCGCACGCCGGGACTGAAGGTGGAGGTCAAATCCACCGTCGCCGCCGGGGATTCCATGATCGCGGGTCTGGCGGCGGGCTTCGGCAGGGGGTACCGACTGGAGGACGCCTTCCGCCTGGGCGTGGCGGCGGCCACCGCGCGCTGCATGACCCCGCCGGAGCAGATCATTTCCCGCGCGGACGCGGAGGCGCTGGCAGAGAGGCTGCAAGTGGAGAAGCTGGCATGAGGCGGCGGCAATTGCATCGGTTCCGGGTGCACGCGCTGCTCAATCAGATGGGCGCAAACGCCATCTACGTCATCGCGGCGGGCTTCGCAAGCATCATCCTGATCGGCAGCATTCTGTTGGCCCTGCCCTGTGCCACGCGCTCGGGGGAGAGCATCGGCTGGTTCGACGCGCTGTTCACCTCCACCTCGGCGGTGTGCGTCACGGGTCTGATCGTGCGGGACACAGCCACCACCTTCAATCTCTTTGGGCAGATCGTGCTGCTGTGCCTGATTCAGCTGGGCGGTCTGGGCTTTATGACCTTCGCCACCATGCTGCTGCGGCTCATCGGCCGTCAGGCCTCGCTGCAGGAGCGCATGCTGATCCGCGAATCCCTGACCGAGGAGGGCGGGGGCGGCATGGAGTCGCTG
>CAMBWJ010000337.1 GCA_945871545.1 uncultured Clostridia bacterium
TTCACCAACAAGGCCGCCGCCGAGATGCGCGAGCGCATCGAAAAGCTGGCGGGCGCCGGCGCGCAGGAGGTGTGGGTATCCACCTTCCACGCGGGCTGCGCGAAGATCCTCCGCCGGGACATCGAAAAGCTGGGCTACACGCGCTCGTTCACCATCTACGATGACGACGACCAGATGAGCGCGCTCAAGGAAATCCTCAAAAAGCTCAACATCGACGAGAAGTTCCTGCCGCCGCGCGAGCTCAAGGCCAAGATTTCCGACGCGAAGAACAGGCTGCTCGGCCCGCAGGAGTGGTTCGCGGAGAGCGATCGCGACTACCGCTGCCAGATGGTCTACGACGTCTACAACGCCTACGAGGAAAAGCTCAAGACCTCTAACGCGCTCGACTTTGACGACCTCATCGTCAAGACGCTGGAGCTGTTTGCGCAGCATCCGCCCGTATTGGAGGCGTATCAGCGCAAGCTGCGCTATATCCATGTCGACGAGTATCAGGATACCAACTATGCGCAGTATATGCTCGTGCGCCTGCTGGCGCAGCAGAGCCGGAACCTCTGCGTCGTGGGCGACGACGACCAGTCCATCTACGGCTGGCGCGGCGCGGACATCCGCAACATTCTGGAGTTCGAGAAGGACTTCCCGGACTGCAAGGTCATCAAGCTGGAGCAGAACTACCGATCCACCGCCAATATTCTGGACGCGGCGAACCAGGTGATCGCCCACAACGCGGGCCGCAAGGAGAAGGCGCTGTGGACCCAGTGCGATCCCGGCGACAAGGTGGGCCTGTATCACGCCATGGACGAGCGCGACGAGGCCGCCTTTACGGCGCTGATGTCGAAGAAGCTCATCAATCAGGGCATGCGCCCCGGCGAGATCGCGGTGCTCTACCGCACCAACGCCCAGTCGCGCGTGCTTGAGGAGGCCTTCGTGCGCGCGGGCGTGCCCAACCGCATCTACGGCGGCCAGAGATTCTACGATCGCAAGGAGGTCAAGGACCTGATCGCCTACATGCGCGCGCTGGTGAACCCGGACGACGACGTGTCCGTGCGGCGCATCATCAACGAGCCCAAGCGCGGCATCGGCGACAGCACCGTGGAGGCGCTGGCGCTGTACGCGGGGGAGAACGAGCTCTCCCTGATGGCTGCGGCGCTGGACAGCGAGGGCGCGGGTCTGAGCAGCCGCGCGCAGCGGCTGGTGGGCGGCTTTGCCGATCTGATGGTGGAGCTGACCGAGGCCATGTACTCCATGGACATCACGGAGTTTGTCTCTGCGCTGATCGAACGAACGGGCTACGTCAAGGCGCTGGAGGAGAGCAAGACCGAGGAAAACCAGACCCGCATCGAGAACATCCGAGAGCTGGAGGGCGCGGTTTCGGAGTTTGCGAAGCTGAACCCCGAGGGCACGCTGACCGACTTTCTGGAGAACGTGGCGCTGATCACCGACGTGGACAACCTGAATCAGACCTCCGGCGCGGTGACACTGATGACGCTGCACTCCGCCAAGGGCCTGGAGTTCGACGCGGTGTTCCTGGTGGGCATGGAGGAGGGCGTGTTCCCCCTCAGCCGGGCGCTGTTCGACGAGACGGCGCTGGAGGAGGAGCGCAGGCTGGCCTACGTGGGCATCACCCGCGCGAAGAAGAAGCTGTACCTGAGCCACGCCCACACCCGCATGCTGTACAACGCGCGCTCGGCGAACCAGCTCTCCCGCTTCGTCAGCGAGATTCCCCAGCGGCTGATTCAGGAGGGCGCGGTGAAGTCCCAGACCCGCGTGCCCATGCCGCCGCGCAGGCCGTCCTACGAGGACGCGCCCCGCCCGGGCAGCTACGGTTCCCGGCCCGCGCCCCAAACGCGAGTGGAGAAGCCGTCGGGCAAGCCCGCGCTGAACATTCCTGGGCTGCAGAAGGGCTTCGGCGGCGCACAGCCTGCACCCCAGCGGAGCCTGAAGCTCTTCCGTGTGGGGGACAATGTGATCCATGCGGTGTTCGGACGCGGAAAGGTGAGCGAGGTCGCGGGCGAGGGCAGCGATCAGAAGGTGATCGTGGACTTCGACAGCGGCGCGCGCAAGCGCTTCTCCGCGAACATCGCCCCGCTGCGCAAGCTGAACTGAGGGAATAACTACTATATAAACTGGAAATGATTTGCATAGAATTGAAGCTGAGAACGGAGGTTCCGCGATGAACCGAATGCGCGAGCTGGTGGACCGGCTCAACGAAACGGCATATCAGTACTACACGCTGGACGCGCCCACCATCTCGGACAAGGAGTGGGACGCGCTCTACGACGAGCTGGTGCGTCTGGAGAAGGAGACGGGTGAGCGCCTGCCGGATTCCCCCACGCGGCGCGTGGGCGGCGCGGTGCTGCCGGGCTTCGAGCCCCACACCCATCTTGCGCGGCTGTGGAGCATGGGCAAGGCTCAGTCCATCGCCGAGCTGCGGGATTGGGCAAACCGGGCTGAAAAGCTGCGGCTTGAGGCGGGGCTTCCGGCGCTTCAGTACGTGGTGGAGCACAAGTTCGACGGCCTGACGGTGAACCTGACCTACGAGGACGGCCAGCTGGTGGGCGCGGCGACCCGCGGCAACGGCGTGACCGGCGAGGAGATACTCCAGCAGGCGCTGACCATCCGCACGATCCCGGTGCGCATCCCCTACGAGGGCCGCATGGAGGTGCACGGCGAGGCGTTCATGAAGCTCTCCACGCTGGAAAATTACAACAAAACCGCGAAGGAGCCGCTGAAGAACCCCCGCAACGCCGCCGCAGGCGCGCTGCGCAACCTCGATCCGGCGGTCACGGCCGCGCGCAAGCTGTCCGCCTGCTTCTACGACGTGGGCTACATCGAGGGCAGGAGCTTTGCCGACCAGCGCGAGATGCTTGACTTCCTGCGAGAGAACCGCTTCCCGGTGTCCGGCTGCGAGGTGTACGCCGACACGCTTGAGGGAGCCATCGACGCGGTGCACGCGGTGGAGGCCTCGCGCGCGGATCTGGATTACATGATCGACGGCGCGGTCATCAAGATCACGGACTTTGCCACGCGGGATGCCCTGGGCTACACCGACAAGTTCCCCCGCTGGGCGGTGGCCTACAAATTTGAAGCCGAGGAGGTCACCACGACCCTGGAGGACGTGACCTGGCAGATCGGCCGCACCGGCAAGCTCACGCCCCTGGCCCACGT
>CAMBWJ010000338.1 GCA_945871545.1 uncultured Clostridia bacterium
GGAGAGCTCGATCTTGGCCTTCTCCGCCGCCTCCTTGATGCGCTGCATTGCGGTGGGATCCTTGCGCAGGTCGATCTTGTTCTCCCGCTTAAATTCATCCACCAGATAGTCCACGATGCACTTGTCGAAGTCGTCGCCGCCCAGGCGGTTGTTGCCCGCCGTGGCCAGAACCTCGATGACGTCGGAGTTGATGTCCAGAATCGATACGTCGAAGGTGCCGCCGCCCAGGTCGTAGACCATGATCTTCTGCGGCTCCTCCTTGTCCACGCCGTAGGCCAGCGCCGCAGCGGTGGGCTCGTTGATGATGCGCTTGACGTTCAGTCTGGCGATCATGCCCGCGTCCTTGGTGGCCTGGCGCTGTGCGTCGGTGAAGTAGGCGGGCACCGTGATCACGGCCTCCGTCACCGTCTCGCCCAGATAGGCCTCCGCGTCCGCCTTCAATTTCTGAAGGATCATCGCCGAGATCTCCTGGGGAGAATACTTCTTTCCATCGATATTGACCCGGTAGTCGCTGCCCATCTCGCGCTTGATGGAGCTGATGGTGCGCTCACTGTTGGTAACCGCCTGGCGCTTGGCCACCTGGCCGACCAGGCGCTCTCCGTTCTTTGTAAATGCGACAAACGACGGCGTGGTGCGCGCGCCCTCGGAATTGGGGATGACGACCGCCTCGCCGCCCTCGATGACCGAGACGCAGGAGTTGGTCGTGCCCAAATCGATTCCTATGACTCTGGACATGCATTTCCCTCCGTTTGGTTGGAACTTCCCTTTTACGCTGAACATTTTATCCAAGCATTATCAACTGAATGTGAATTTCCTTCGCGCACATCAATTCTTCACTTTTCTGCGGCTCGATTTACTGAAATAGTAGCATATATCTGTAATATATACGAAATAACATACCGACGTCCGTTTTTACAAACCGGAGTCTGATATAATTATCTCCTGGTCTGTGCATAAATTATGCCGGCTTTCGGCTTTTCATGGAACATCCTCCCCCGTCATCAGAGAGGACATCATTGGGCATGTTGAATACGATCAAGTAAAAGCGCGGCAACCGGTCGCTGTGCCGGTCGCCGCGCTCATGAAGCTTTGATATTTGTCTTAGATGGAGTAGGACGTGCGCTCGATGATCTGATCCTGATAGCCCTTGTCCAGCTGGACGAAGTGGCCGCTCCAGCCCCACACGCGCACGATCAGGTTCTGATGCTCCTCGGGATGGCGCTGTGCATCCAGCAGGGTCTCCCGGCTGACAGCGTTCAGCTGCAGCTGATGTCCGCCGAGCAGGATGTAGGTGCGCACCAGCTGGGCGACCTTCTTGATGCCCTCCGCATTCTTGAACACCGTGTCGTGCAGCTCGAGGGTCATGGGACCGCCGTTGCACACCAGCTTCAGCGTGGGGCGCGCCATGGCCTGCAATACGGACAGCGGGCCTGCATCCGACAGGATCAGCGACGGAGAGAAGTTCGCCGCCAGCATCTCGCCCGCAGCGCGGCCATCCGCCGTTGCGCCCAGGTCGCGGGCGTGCCAGAGGTAGTACATGGCCGAGCCGGTGCCGGTGCGGAAGATGCCGCCGCGCTCATTGGTTCTCCCCTGCCACGCGTCGTGGAAGAAGCGGATCATGGTGTCCAGAAGCTCCGCGCAGACATCATCGCGGCCCAGCTTCGGCGCGCGCTCCCGCAGCTTGTGCTTCAGGGCGACAGCGTCCGTAAAGTCGTTCTCCATGGCGGAGATCAGCTCGTCCTTGCTCACGGAGTGGTCGCCGTAGACGTAGGCCTGTACCGCGGCAAGCTGATCGACGGCGGTGGCGAAGCCGGTGCCGTGGATGCCGTAGTTGTTGTACTTCGCGCCCTCGGAGATGTCGTGGCTGAAATCGCTCATCAGCACGGACTGATAGGGCGCGGGCTCGATCCACAGGTTCCGGTAGCCGGGCTCCTGACGGTCCGCCTCGGCGATCTCCGCCAAGCGCACCTGCTCCAGCAGCGCTTCAAAGCTGTCGCAGTCCCGCAGCTTCGCAAGAATCACATTGCGCACCAGCTCCGCATGGGAGACTGCGCCGATGTTGGGAATGTCCATCGCTACGCCCGGGATGATGAACTCCCAGCAGGCCGCGACGGTGTAGTTGCGCGCGTCCTCGATGTCGTAGCCCATCTCCACCAGCGCGGGGATGACCACGTCGTCGTTGGCGTACTGCGGGAAGCCCAGGCCCTGCTTGGTCAGCTCGGTGCACAGCTCGTAGAGCTCGATGGGCGTGTCCTTGTTCACGCGCAGGTTGATCTTGGGGTCGATGCGGCGGTTGTGCAGGCTGGCCTTCAGGCAGATGTAGGTCAGCTCGTTTACGGCACAGCTGCCGTCGGCCTTGCAGCCGCCCAGCATCAGGCTCTGGCCGTTGTCGCCCTGCTGCATGCCGGTGTAGAGGTCGCTGTCACGGTTGAAGGAGAGGAAGAACTCCTCCGTCAGTGCAAGCGCCTGCTCCTCGGTGAGCCTGCCGGACTCGATGTCCGCCTTATAATACGGATACATGTACTGGTCGTAGCGGCCCACGGTGTTGTGGTAGACGTTGGAGGCCCACAGGCTAAAGTGCAGGATGCGGAACACCTGCATCGCCGTCAGATAGCCGTCCGCGCCGTAGCGGATGGCATGGGACAGGCCCTCGTTCTCGTAGCGGTCCGCGTAGGCGATGACC
Organism: uncultured Clostridia bacterium; assembly: GCA_945871545.1. The sequence continues at coordinate 2,684 of CAMBWJ010000338.1, forward strand.
GCGTCGATGGTCGTGCGCATATCTTCGTTGGCTGCATCCCGGCGCGCCAGCAGGCCGCCCTTCAGCACGCCCTCCCAGTCGCTGGAGATGTTGCAGACGCGGCCCTGCTCGTGAATGTAGTGGCCCTGCATGCAGCCTTCCTTTTCGCCTTCGACGTAGATGTCCGGGAAGGATGTGATCGTGCGCCATGCGGGAATGTGCTCACCTTCGATCTTCAGGATCTGCTCCTCCTCCAGGAAGAGTTTAAGGCGCAGCGCAGCGCGCGCCGAGAGTGTCAGCGCAGGGTTCTGAATCTGTGCGCTGATCTCACTCCAGCGCTCCCCGCTCAATTCATGACGGAATGCCTTGACATTGTTCATAGCGATCCTCCTATAACCCAAATTCAACATTTCCGGCAAATGCAACACGGATAACGTTTTCCATACTGGCCATAAATAAACCGCAAAGCAGCGCATGAAACGCCTTTTC
>CAMBWJ010000339.1 GCA_945871545.1 uncultured Clostridia bacterium
GCGACCACACCCCGCCGGGCCCCGCGCATGGTCAGCTCGTCGCCGGCCAGCACGATGACCTTCTTCACGCCCAGCTTGTTGGCGTACTTAAACTGGGCCTTCATGCTGCGGGCGGCGTGATCCAGATCGGCCTTGAGGCCAGCGTCGCGCAGCTCGCGCACCAGCTTTACGCCCTCCAGACGCGCCTCGTCGCCCAGCGTGACCACGAACGCGTCGTAGAGATCGGGCGCTGCGGGGGCGATGCCCCGCAGATCCTGCACCATCAGCATGCGCTCGATGCCCATGCCGAAGCCCATGCCGGGGGTGTCGGGGCCGCCCAGCTCCTTCACCAGGCCGTCGTAGCGGCCGCCGCCGCAGACGGTCAGGTTCCCCTGGGGGGTCTCGGTGATGATCTCGAACACGGTCTTGGTGTAGTAGTCCAGGCCGCGCACGATGCGGGGATCGATCTCGTAGGCGATGCCCAGCGCCTCCAGGTACTTCTTCAGCTTCTCGAAGTGCTCCGCGCAGTCCGGGCAGAGGTTGTCCAGCATGGCGGGGGCGTCGGTTAGCTTGTCCGCATCCTCCTTGCAGTCCAGAATGCGCAGCGGGTTGCGCTCGTAGCGCTCCTGACAGGTCTTGCACAGTGTGGGCAGCTTGGGCTCAAGGTAGGCCTTCAGCTTCTCGTGGTAGGCCTTTCGGCACTCCGGGCAGCCGATGGAGTTGATGCTCAGCTTGAGGTCATGGATGCCGTTGGCCTCCAGCATGCGGATGGCCATCTGGATGATCTCCGCGTCCAGGCTTGCGTCCTTCGCGCCGAAGACTTCGATGCCGTTCTGGTGGAACTGGCGCAGGCGGCCGGACTGGGGCTTCTCGTAGCGGAAGCAGGGGCAGGCGGCGTAGTAGAGCTTGCAGGGCAGGCTCTCGTTCAGGTGGCCCTCGATGAAGGCGCGCACCGCGCCCGCAGTGCCCTCGGGCTTGAGGGTGATGGAGCGATGGCCCTTGTCCTCGAAGGTGTACATCTCCTTCTGCACCACGTCGGTGGTGTCGCCCACGCCGCGCTGGAACAGCTCGGTGTGCTCGAAGATGGGCGTGCGGATCTCCCGGTAGCCCGCCTCGGCGCAGATGCGGCGCATGTTTTCATCGATGATCTGCCATCTGTATGCGTCCTGGGGCAGCATGTCCAGCGTGCCCTTGGGTGCCTGGGTCAGCATAGTCTTATCCCTCCCGATCAAAATAAAAAAGACCCCGTCCCAATGTAGGGGCGAAGGTTTCGCGGTGCCACCCTGCTTGAATATGCATATTGCACATTCCACTCTATGCCGGTAACGCTGGCAGCGCCGCAAACGCGGATGCTCCGGGCTGTCCTTCACCGATCCTCCGTGCGAACGCTCTCAGCCTGCGGCGTTCTTCTCTTTGGCACATCTGAAGCGGCTACTCTTCCCATCATCGCAAATCCATTTGTTACTGCCATTATACGGCGCGCACCCGGGATTGTCAAGAAAATCGGAGAAACTTAAAACATGCGCGTGAATGCGGCGGATGCTCTTGTGTTTTTCGACGTTTTCCGCTATGATAGCAGTGGAGAGTGATATGATATGACCGAAAGGCTCTATTACGACGATTCCTATCTGAAAGAATTCGACGCGGAGGTTGTGCGTGCGGAGCTGCGGGACGGAAAAAGCATCGTTGCGCTGAACCGTTCCGCGTTCTATCCCACCTCCGGTGGTCAGCCCTACGACGTCGGCACGTTGAACGGCGCGCAGGTCACGGACGTGTTCGTGGACGCGGACGGCGAGGTCTGGCACGAGCTGGACGCGCCGCTGAAGGTGGGCGAAGCGGTGCACGGGCGCATCGATTGGGCGCGCCGCTGGGATCACATGCAGCAGCACGGCGGCGAGCACATGATTGCCGGGGCGGTGTACAATCTGACCGGCGGCATGACCATCGGCCTGCACCTGGGTGCGGAGGTCTCCAGCATCGACGTGCAGTTTGCCGACGGCGCGACCCACATGAACGCGGAGCTGATCGCGCAGATCGAGGACTATGTTAACGAGCGCATTCAGATGGATGCGCCCATCCGCTGCTGGTTCCCGGACGCGCAGGAGCTGGCTTCGCTTCCGCTGCGCAAGGCCCCCACGGTGAAGGAGCACGTGCGCATCGTGGCCATGGGCGACTTCGAGATGGTGGCCTGCGGTGGCACGCACCCCAGCTCCACCGGACAGATTGGGCTGGTGAAGATCGTCTCCGCCGCGCCGGAGCGGGGCAAGCTGCGGCTGAGCTTCGTCTGCGGCATGCGGGCGTACCGGGACTACCGCCGGAATTACGACTATGCCTGGGCGGCGGCGAACCTGCTGAGCACCCGCCCGGAGAAGCTGCCGGAGCTGTTGGAGAGCACGCTTCAGCACCTGAAGGACGCGGAGCGGGAGCTGAACCGGCTGCGCAGGGAGCGCTTGCTGGAGAGCATCCCCGCAATGCTGGAGCGCGCGGAGCCGTTGCCGGGCGGCGGGAGGCTGGTGTGTGAACTTGCGGACTGCGATGCTGCGGCGCTGAAGGAGCTTGCGTCGAAGCTGATCGAGGCGGACGGCGTGGTTGCGCTGCTGGGCGCGAAAAATGGAGCGAAGTGCAATTTCGTGTTCGCCCGGAGCGCAAATGTCGATTTGCAGATGGGCAGGCTGCTGTCCGAGGCTGCGAAGCCCCTGGGCGGCAAGGGCGGCGGACGGCCGGACTTTGCCCAGGGCGGCGGGCCTGCGGAGGTTCTGGACGCGGCGCGGACGATGCTGATGGAGGGAGGAACGGCATGATTCCGAAATTCAAGGCGGCGCTGTTCGACATGGATGGCACGCTGCTGTGCACCATGCGCTACTGGCGCTTCACGACGCTGGAGGTGCTGCTGGCCCACGACATCATCCCCACGGCGGAGCAGCTGTCCCAGATGTATTCCACCTCGAGTCGCAGGCTGTGCATGCAGATTCTGGCGGAGCGTGGCCTGGAGCTGGACCAGAAGGATGTCATCCGGGAGATGGAGGGCTACATGCACCGGCACTACCTGCACGATGCCCACGCGAAGCCGGGGGTGGGGGAGTACCTCGCGAAGCTGCGCCGCGCAGGCGTTCCCATGTGCGTGGCCACCGGTTCGCCGCGGCAGTTCGCCCGGGAAGGTCTGACAAGG
>CAMBWJ010000340.1 GCA_945871545.1 uncultured Clostridia bacterium
GCAACGGCCCGGGAGAGTAGGTCGTCGCCGGATTCAATTCTTTTTGGACAGTCCGCTGGGCTGTCCTTTTTCTTACCAGTTGTCTGTAGATGTGGAACAAAATGGTATTTTCTGCGTCTATGATATTAAAGGATTGCGACTTTGGAACAGATGGGAAGGAGTATGAACATGAAGAAGCTGTTGGCTGTACTGTTGGTTCTGGGGATGCTGCTGACCTGCGCGTTTGCGGAGGTGTATACGACCGGCAACGTCAATCTGCGCAAGGGCCCCGGTTTGAATTACGACACGATGGGTTCCGTGCCTGAAGATACGGGGCTGGAATATCTCGGTGCAATTTCCACGGACCAGCGCGGCGTGGACTGGTACAAGGTGGATTACAAGGGCAAGACTGCCTGGATTTCTTCAAAGTATTCTGAATTGCGTGGGGAGCAGATCTGGAAGCTGGATGTGTATGACCCGCATGCGGACGCCTTGGAGCTTTCCGGCTACTTCATGCAGGACCTGAGCTGGTCTGCAAAGGATGCAGGTCTGACCCAATTTCAGGTTGTGAATTCGGAGTCGCCGAATCAGTACTATAATGATTCGGCCGTACTTGGTGGATATGATCGAGTTGAATATATCGGTCTGACTGGAAGGGACTATTGCGTCTTTGGCGTGACGCTGGGGATGGAAGTTGAGGAAGCCAGACAGGTAATGACGCAGGCGGGGCTGGTGCTCTATGACGATTATGGAGATACGATTGTGTTCCTGCATCGCTCCAACGAGTTTTCCTATGATTTCGTCGACGACTACGATTCCAGCATCAATCTCTACTGCGTGGACGGCGTGGTTATGGACCTGAGTTGGAGCGCATACACGGGCTGATCGAGGGCGAAACAAGCACGCCTGTGCGAGGTGCATCAGGCGTGCTTTTGAACAAGGAGAGAGATGCATGAGGGTGCGGATTCGGGAGCGTGTGGAGGATGGGCTGCTGCGGTACGCGGTGATTCTGGCGCGCTGCAAGGGGGATATTGTGCTCTGCCGCCATCGGGAGCGCACGACCTGGGAATTTCCGGGCGGACACCGGGAGGCGGGCGAGAGCATCGCCGAAGCTGCGGCGCGGGAGCTGCGGGAGGAGACCGGCGCGCTGGAGTTTGCGCTGCATGAGGTCTGCCCCTATTCGGTGGAGGACGACGGAAAAGAGAGCTTCGGCATGCTGTTCTTTGCGGAGATTCGCCGCCTTGAACCGGAGCTGCGCCATGAGATACAGGAGATTTGGCGCACGCGGACGCTGCCGGAGAACTGGACGTACCCCGAGATTCAGCCGGTGCTGCTGGCGGAGGCTGCGCGGCGAGGATTGATCTGAAGCGGCAGAATGATAAAATCCCCTTCGGACATGCTCCAAAGGGGATTTGCAATATCGCCGTGCGGCTCAGATTTCAAGGCTGTCGCCGCAGGCGCGGATATTGACGATGCGATTTCGATAGGGCAGGCTGCACGGATGCGCCTTCAGGCGGTCGATGATGGCGTAGTCGTCCACCATGTGCATGGGGAAGGCCACGGTGGGCTGGAGCAGGCGCATGAAGGCGTCGAAGCCGCGCCAGTATTCGTCGCCCAGGCGGGGATCCAGCGGCAGGAAGGCTGCGTCGATGGGCAGGCCCCGCAGCTTCTCGATCTCCTCGTAGAAGCGGTCGATCTGCGCGCGGTCGAAATTCGCGTCCTCGCGCCAGAGCCACAGGTTGTGATCCCCGGCGTGGTAGATGCGCTTGCCCTCGCAGGTGACGTAGAAGGCCACGCCCATGTCCGTGGAGCGCAGCGCCTGGACGGTCACGCCGTCCTTGCTGCGCACGTCGTCCTTGTGGAGGCGGTCGCAGCGGGAGAAGATCTCGTCGCTCACGCCCATCCTCTGACGGTTGGCGGCGTTGAGCGTCACGTCGCAGCCCAGGTAGTAGCGGGTGCCGGGGGTGCGCTCGCCGTAAGCGTAGATCTCCGGCACGTAGTGATCCGGGTGATGGTGGCTGGCAAAGACGCTGAGCGCCCTCGCGGGATCCGGCTCCGGCAGGGGGCCCTGATAGTAGTCAAACAGCAGGCGGTGGGTCGCGCCGTCGATCAGAAAGCCGCTGTGGTCGATGTAGGTAACGCGCATGTCGATTCCTCCGTTCCTGACCATTATAGCGGGTTTTTCCCGCACAGGCAAGGGGAGAATTGACGCGCATGTGGATTCATGCTATAATGCCGCTGTATGGAGGACTTTGCCATGAGGGACGGATTGCTTTCCCGCGAAACGCGGCTGAGGAACTGGTTGCAGCGCATGGGGCGCGCGTGCACGCGGGAGGGTTTGCGGGAAATGGCGCGGCGCTGGGCGCGCTTTCTGCTGAACCCGCGGCTGCTGCTGTGCCTGGCCATCGCATGGATGATTACAAACGGCTGGAGCTACGTGATGTTCGGCCTGGGCATGCTGCTGAAGATTCACTGGATGCGCGTGGTGGGCGGAGCCTACATGAGCTTTCTGTGGTTGCCCTTCACGCCGGAGAAGCTGGTGACGGTGGTGCTGGCCATCGGCCTGATGCGGCTGCTGTATCCGCGGGACCGGCGCACGCTGGGCGTGCTGCGCCGCAAGCTCAAGCAGATCTCCAGGCGGCCCGAATGCTGATCGATTGCGCCTGCGCGGGATGCGCGGGCGCTGCTTTTACATGTGGAGGGAAATGGATTGAACACCGTTTGGCACATCGCCGCCCGGCTGGCCTGCGAGGCCGCGATCGGCGTGCTGCTGGCGCTGCTGCTGCGTTGCTTTGTGTGCATGCTGGTGCGGGTGAAGGGCAAGTCCATGATGGACACGCTGCACAACGGCGACTTCATGCTGGCGCTGCGCTACGGCCTGTTCGGCGGGATTCGCCGCTTCGATGTGGTGATCTGCCGCTATCCCGGCAGGAAGGGCTACTTCGTCAAGCGGGTCGTGGGCCTGCCGGGGGAGTGCGTCTCCATGGAGGAGGGCGCGCTGTACGTTGACGGCGCGGAAGTTACGGAGGATTTTCCGCTGCGCAAATCCCTGCGGGGCTTTGAGGAAAGGACGCTGGGCCCGGACGAGTACTTCGTGATGGGTGACAACCGACCCTGCTCCCACGACAGCCGCAGTATCGGCCCGATTCCC
>CAMBWJ010000341.1 GCA_945871545.1 uncultured Clostridia bacterium
GGCCATCATCGAGCGCGGCGGCTTCATCGGTGTGAACTTCTATTCGGACTTCCTCGCAAAGGACGGGAAGGCCACGCTGGAGGACGTGCTGCGCAACATCGACGAAATCTGTGCGCTGGGCGGCGAGGACGTGGTGGGCTTCGGCTCCGACTTCGACGGCATCGACGTCTGGCCGGAGGGCCTGGATCACTCCGGCAAGCTGCCGGAGCTGCTGGAGCTGCTGCGCGGACGCGGCTACACCCAGGAACAGCTGGAGAAGATCGCCGGGCGCAACTATTGGCGGGTGCTCAAGACCGCCGAGCGCATGTCCGGCCGCTACGAATGATATGAAGAAAACCATCGGCATTCTCGCCCACGTGGACGCGGGCAAGACCAGCTTCTCGGAGCAGATCCTCTATCGCGGCGGCGCGATCCGCAGCCTGGGCCGCGTGGATCACCGCGATGCATTTCTCGACCTGCACCCGGTGGAGCGTGAGCGCGGCATCACCGTGTTCTCCGACCAGGCCGTGATGGATCTGGGCGCGAACCGCTACTACTGGCTGGACACCCCGGGGCACATGGATTTCTCCTCGGAGATGGAGCGCGTGCTGCCGGTGCTGGACTTCGCCGTGCTGATCGTCAGCTGCATCGAGGGCGTGGAGAGCCACACGGAGACCATCTGGCGGCTGCTGGAGAGCTACAATGTGCCCACGCTGATCTTCGTGAACAAGTGCGACCGGGTGGACGCGGACTTCGACGCCTGCCTACATTCCATGCGCCGCCTGCTGTCCCCCGACATTGCGGACTTCCGGGGCTTCGACGGCGCGCAGATGGACGAGAGCGCCATCGAGGCCGTCGCCGAGCGGGACGAGGTACTGCTGGACCGGCTTGTCGAGGGCGCTTATGACTTCGATTCCTGGCGCGCGGGGCTTGCGAAGGCGCTTGCGGAGCGCCGCATCTTCCCCGCCTTCGAGGGTGCGGCCCTCACCGGCGAGGGGATCGACCGCTTCCTGCATGCCATGGACGCGATCACCGACACCGACTACGGCGCACGCGCCGCCGAGCCCTTCTCCGCGCGGGTCTACAAGGTTCGCCACGACGATTCCGGCGCGCGCATGGTCTACCTGAAGCTTTTCTCCGGCAGCCTCGCGCCCCGGCAGGAGATCGCCACGTCTGCGGGGCCATGCAAGGTCGGCGAGCTACGGCTGCGCCACGGCGGACGCAGCCTGCCTGTCGCCGAAGCCCGTGCGGGCGACCTGATCTGTCTCGCGGGACTTGCGGGGGTGGCCCCCGGGGACGGTCTGGGAACGCTCAGCGGAACCCATGCCGTGCTGCGCACCGAGCCGCTGCTGCAAATCTCGGTGGACGCGGGGCCGCAGGTTCCCCGCACGAAGCTGATGCAGGCGATGCGCATGCTGGAGGAGGAGGATCCGGAGCTGCGCGTGGAGTGCAGCGACGGGGGAGATGTGCGCCTGCGGGTGATGGGCGGCATCCAGACGGAGATACTGGGCCGTCTGGCGCTGGACCGCTTCGGTCTGAGGCTGAACTTCGGCCCGCCGCGCATCCTGTACATGGAGACCATCGCCGCACCTGCCGTCGGCGTCGGCCACTACGAGCCGCTGAAGCACTACGCCGAGGTCTGGCTGCGGCTGTCGCCCGGGCCGAGGGGCAGCGGCGTGAGCTTTGAATCGAAATGCCATGTAGACGATCTTGCGCTGAACTGGCAGCGGCTGATCGAGACCCACGTGTTCGAGCGCACCCATCCGGGCGTGCTCACCGGCGCGCCGCTGACGGATTTGCACGTCGAGCTGATCGCCGGACGCGCCCATCTGAAGCACACCGAGGGCGGCGACTTCCGCCAGGCCACCTACCGCGCCATCCGCAATGGCCTGATGCAGGCTCAGTCGCTGCTGCTGGAGCCCATCGTGCGCTTCTCGCTGCGCATGCCGTCGGAGTGCTATGGCAGGGTGACCGGGGATCTGGTGCGCATGCACGCGCAGACGGTGGAGAGCCGCATGCTGGACGACTGGATGTGCGTGGAGGGCGAGTGTCCCTTCCGGGAGTTCTACGCCTATCCTGAGAGCTTCCGGGCGGCGACCCACGGCCGCGGCAGCCTGAACTACGCCCTTGCGCGCTATGCCCCGGTGGAAAAGCCCGACGAAATCATCCGGGAGGCCCGCTACAATCCGCTGGAGGCGGACAGCCCGGATTCGGTATTCTGCTCCCACGGCGCGGGCTACAGCGTTCCCTGGAACGAGGTGCGCGCCCACGCCCACTGTCAGGTGGAACTTTAAGGAGGCCAATATGAAGAACCCCAACCGCGCGTCGGAGCGCCGCATTGCGCGCCTGATCGCCTTCGGCGTGATCCTCTACGCCGTCGTGATGAACCTTAACCGCGTGAGCTCCGCGCTCAGCTGGGTGCTGGGCGTGTTCTCCTCCTTCCTGATCGGCCTGGTTGCCGCGCTGATTCTGGACGTGCCGATGCACGGCTTCGAGCGCCTGTTCGCCCGCATGGATCGCAGGGGCCGCACCTCCGAGAAGCTGCGCAGGGCCCTATCCCTGGTTCTCGCCGTGGTCGCCGTGCCGCTGGTGCTGTTCGTGCTGCTGCGCTTCATCGTGCCCCAGTTCATCAACGCTGTAACCAACGTCATCGTCATCGTGCAGACCAACGAGGACGTAATCGTGGAGTTCTTCGGCAAGGTCGGACTGGAGCCGGAATTCATTCAGGGCAAGCTTGATGAAATCGGTGACTGGATCCGATCCAACCTGACCACCATCTTCGGCACGGCCTTCAGCACTGTCACCAGCATGGTGAGCTCCATCTCGGACGTGGTGCTGGCGCTCATTCTGGCCATCTACATCCTCGCGGACAAGGTCAACATCCGCCGCCAGGCCAGGAACACCGTGCTGGCCTTTCTGCCGGAGCGCGCCTCGGCCTATCTGCTCCGCTGCATTCAGATGTTCGTCACCACCTTCCGCACCTTCCTGTCGCTGCAGTGCCTGGAGGCGGTGATCCTGGGCGTGCTGATTCTGGTCTGCATGCTCATCTTCCGCGTGCCCTACGCCGTCACCATCGCCTGCATGACCGCGCTGCTTGCGCTGATCCCCTACGTGGGCGCGTACCTCTCGCTGGCCATCGGCTGCGTGCTGA
>CAMBWJ010000342.1 GCA_945871545.1 uncultured Clostridia bacterium
GGGCGCGTTCTCGTGCTGGGTTATCGCGCTGTTTATCTCCGTGGTCGCGCCCCTTATCATTTACTTCTTATTCAAGATTGGCCTCGGCTTCACGCTGCCCTGAGGAAAGGAGGATAAAACTGTGAGTGGATTACTCGAACAACTGGCCTACTTCGGCTCTGCCTTCGGCTCAGCGTTCGGCGGCTGGAATCTTCCGATCATCGCGGCGGCAGTGCTGCTGGGTCTGGTCGTGGGCGCGATTCCCGGCCTGACCGGCACCATGGCCCTGGCTCTTCTGATCAATATTACCTACGGCATGTCCTCCAGCACGGCGGTGGCCTTCATGCTGGGCACCTACGTGGGCGCGGTTTCCGGCGGCCTGTTCTCCGCCATCATGCTCAACATCCCCGGCACGCCCAATGCGGCAGCGACCGCGCTGGACGGCTATCCCCTGGCCAAGCAGGGCAAGGGCGGCAAGGCCCTCTTCGGCGGCGTGTTCGCCTCCTGCTGCGGCACCCTGATCTCCTGCGTGATCATGATGATCGCCACGCCCTTCATCTCCAACATCGCGCTGAAGTTCGGCAAGTGGGAGCTGTTCCTGCTGAGCGTGTTCGGCATCACCATCTGCGGCAACCTGTCCGTTGACTCCACGCCCCTGAAGGGCTGGATCGGCGGCTTCCTGGGCTTCTTCTGCGCGATGATCGGCGTGGACGCCATCTACAACGGCAGACGCTTCATCTTCACCTCCGGCCTCACCAGCGGCGTGACCCTGATCCCGGCACTGATCGGTCTGTTCGGCATCGCCGAGGTGCTCACCGTGCTCCAGGACCGCACGCCCGTGCAGGTCAACGGCGACATGGGCTCCATCCTGCCCAACAAGCAGGAGCTCAAGGCGCTGATGAAGCCGTCCCTGCGCTCCGCGCTCATCGGCTGCGGCATCGGCGCAATTCCCGGCGCCGGCGAGGACATCGCCGCATGGATGTCCTACTCCGTGGGCAAGAGCCGCTCCAAGGAGAAGGAAAAGTTCGGCCGCGGCAGCTTCGAGGGCCTGTCCTGCTCTGAGACGGCAAACAACGCCTGCATCCCCGGCGCGATGATCCCGATGCTGACCCTGGCGATCCCGGGCTCCACCCAGGCCGCCATGTTCCTGGCCGCGCTGAACCTGCATGGCGTGCAGCCCGGCCCGATGCTCACCCTGAAGGCTCCGAACTTCATGTACGTGGTCGGCCTGACCATCGCCATCGCCGCGATCATCATGCTGGGCCTGTCCCTGGTTCTGACCAAGCCCATGGTCAAGATCCTTCAGATCAACCGCAAGATCCTGATGCCCATCATCGTTATGCTGACGGTGGTCGGCGCCTACGCCTCCCGAACCACGCTCTTTGACGTGCGTCTCGCGCTGGTGTTCGGCGTCATCGGCTTCATTCTCAGGAAGTTCAAGATCAACCTCGCGCCCGTAACGCTGGGCCTGATCCTCGGCGGCACAGCAGATACCTGCTTCCGCCAGGCGCTGACCCAGGGCAACGGCTCCATCGTTCCGCTCCTGTCCCGCTGGATGGGCGACATCCTGATCGTCGTGGTGCTCTACACGCTGATCTCCGGCGTGATCAAGACCGTGAAGGCGACCAAGGCGGAGCTGAACGCAAAGAAATCTGCATAAGCTGCACGCGCTTCCCGGGCGCGCTGTGCTTCGCACCCGGGAAAACAAAATAGGGGGAATTTGTCATGAACGTAAAGGGTAAGACCATACTCATCACCGGCGGCGCCGGCGGTCTGGGCAGCGCGATGGCGCGCCTGCTGAGCGAGAACGGCGCGAAGATCGTCATCCTCGATCTGGAAGCCGCGAAGGAAAAGGGCGACGCGCTGGTGGCCGAGCTGACGGCCGCGGGCGGCGAGGCATGGTTCTGCGGCACCGACGTGACCGCAGAGGACGCCTGGCAGAAGGCCGTGGACTTCGCAGTGGAAAAGACCGGCCGCGTGGACGTTCTGGTGAACAACGCGGGCATCAACATCCGCAAGCCCGTTGAGGAGATGAGCATCGACGAGTGGATGACCATGATGAAGGTCAACACCGGCTCCACCTTCCTGGGCTGCAAGTACGCCATTCCCGTGATGCGCAAGCAGGGCGGCGGTGCGATCATCAACACCTCCTCCGTGTGCGGCCTGATCGGCCACAAGTACACCACCGAGGCCTACACCGCAACCAAGGGTGCGGTGACCATGCTGACCAAGGCCATCGCCTCCCGCTATGCAAAGGACAACATCCGCTGCAATTCCATCCATCCCTCCACGGTGGACACGCCCTTCATTCAGGTGCTGTTCAACGATCCCGAGAAGGGTGCGCAGAACCGTGCGGAGCGCCTGGGAGAGGTGCCGCTGGGCCGTCTGGCCACCTCTGCGGACGTCGCCAACGCGGTGCTCTATCTCGCCAGCGAAGAGGCGAGCTTCATCAACGGCGTTTCGCTGCCGGTGGACGGCGGCGTGACCTGCTACTAATGGATTTCCAATAAAGGAGAAGATTCATTATGGAATTCAATGCAAAGGAAATCAGCGAGCTGAAAAAGCGTGCTGCACAGCTGCGCAGCAACCTCATCGACATGATCCCTCCGGGAAAGGTGGGCCATCTGGGCGGCAGCTCCTCCATCATGGACGTGGTCGCGGCGCTCTACTTCAAGACCATGCGCGTCTTTGACGATCCCAAGGATCCCCGGCGCGACCGCCTGGTGTTCTCCAAGGGTCACGCGGTGCTGGCACAGTACGCGGCGTTCGTGGAACTGGGCTACGTGGAGCGGGAGGCGCTCAAGCACGTCAAGACCCTGGACGGCACCCTGCAGGGCCATCCCGACATGGACCACACCCCCGGCATCGAGGCCGTCACCGGCTCCCTGGGCCAGGGCCTGTCCGTGTGCCTGGGCATGGCGTTCGGCCTGCGCGTGGACGGCAGCGATTCCCGCGTCTACTGCGTGCTGGGCGACGGCGAGCTGGCCGAGGGCCAGATCTGGGAGGCCGCCATGGCCGCCGCCAAGTGGCATCTGGACAATCTGTGTGTGTTTGTGGATGTGAACGGCCTGCAGATCGACGGCCGCACCGCCGACGTGATGCCCACGGAGCCGCTGGACAAGAAGTTTGAAGCCT
>CAMBWJ010000343.1 GCA_945871545.1 uncultured Clostridia bacterium
AAATCTGACTGTTCTTTCTCTTGATTTACTTCGCTGTATCGTTTTCAAGGATCGTCGTCGTCGTTGTGAACCGTTGTTCTCGCGACAACGTTGAATATTATAGCAAAAGGTGATACGTTTGTCAACCCCTTTTTTCACTTTTTTTGAAATTATTTTTTGAGAGGTCTCATAGGCTGTCTGAGGGGTGGTCCCATGCGAAAATCCTTACAATTATTATGCCTGATATGTGTACTGGCGCTGATCGTCGCGGCGGCGCGCATCTTCCCCCGGCTCCCGGCGGATTCCCAGCCCTACGTGGAAAAAAAGTACGCGGGTTGGAACGGCGTGCTGCGCGGCTGGATTTCCTCGGAGTGGACGTGCGGCGGCAGCTTTGTCCGCTGGCTGAACGCCTGCGCGGCGGGCTTTGAGAAGTGGCACGAGGGCGTGTATCTGGAATTCACGGAGGTGGACGCGGCTGCGATGGCCGATCTGACCGACAGCGGCATCCGTCCGCCGGAGCTGGTGCTGTTCTCCCCGGGTGTGCAGGTGGATGCTGCGCAGCTGCTTCCCCTCGATGTGCGGACTTCGCTGAACCGCGGCTCGGATCGCGCGCTACCGGTGGCGATGGGCGGCTACATCTGGGTGTACAATCGTGCGCTCTGCGACGGTGCGCCGTCCATCAATGATCTGGATGTACTGACGCTCCTGCCGGACGGCGGCGGGCGCAGCTTCACTGCGGCGGCGGTGGCGCTGCTGAGCGGGGAGTCAGATGGGGATGAGGAAATCTCGCTTCCCGATCCGGGTCTGGATCTGGGGCTTCCGGCGATGGCGGAGGTGGGTGCGGAGCTGATCCAATCGGAGGATGCGCTGACGGATTTCATCAACGGTGAGCTGCCCTGCCTGATTCTGAGCCAGGCGGAGCTGGCGCGGCTGATCCGGCTGCGGGATGCGGGGCGCGGGCCGGACTGGGCCTGCGCGGCGACGGGCGAGCTTACCTGCGCAGATCAGCTGCTGATGCTGGGCGTGGTGGATCAATCGGACGAAAGCGGTGCGCAGCGGGAGGCGCTGGCTGCGGAGTTTGCCGCGTATCTGCTGGGCGAGGAATGTCAGAAGAAGCTTGCGGACATTGGCGGCTTTGCGGTGACGGACGTTCAGCTTTATTCCTCCTACTCTGCCTACGCGCCCATGGAGGCACTGCTGCGGAGCCGGAGCCTTGCCGTGCCGGATGCATTTTCCGAACATTCTGCCGATGACGCAGGAGCGATTGTGCGTGAATTCCTGCGGGGCAGCATCGGCGCGGAGGCAGCGCTGTTGCGGCTCGGTCTGGAAATCAAAGGTTATGAAAGCCCGACATGATTTACATGCCCATCAAAATTCGGTTTATATAATAGGTAATAACTAGGACAAAGATGTCTGGAAAAAGTAGGAATTTGCGCCTTCAAGCCGTTCAATTGCCCTTGATGGTAGGCCGCGAATCGTCGTATAATCGAGGTGAAGGCTGTGCATCCGCGCAGCAAATCTGCGAATGTTCGGTTTGAGGAGGGTACAATGAAGCTGCCGTTCTCGAAGGATCAGCAAACGCGCATCGGCCCGAAGATCTGGCTGATCACCTACGCCCTGCTGCTGGCCTTCCTGCTCTACAATTTCAGCGCCGTGTGGGGCTTTGTGCGCACACTGGCGTCGCTGGCGTCGCCCTTCCTGGTGGGCTTTGCCATCGCGTTTCTGCTGGGCCCGGTGCAGCGTGCGGCGGAACGCGTGCTCCAGCCGCTGTTCTTCAGGCGCAAGCAGCATCCCAAGCTGATGCACGCGCTGTCGGCGCTGTTTTCGCTGATGTTTCTGGTATTCCTGGTGTACATCTTCATGAAGATCATGGTTCCCCAGCTGGTCAGCTCCATCACCTCCATCGTGGGCTACATCTCGGTGTTCCTGAAGGACAATTCCGAGCGCCTGAACCAGCTGCTGCTGAAGTACGACTTCCTCAGTCTGGATGGCGACGAGCTGGTGGTTGCCTGGGAGAACATCGTCTCCAGCCAGATCAAGAACATCACCATGCTGCTGGACAACCTGTTTCTGATCTCCTCGTCCATCGTGAACTTCGTCTACGAGCTGCTGGTGGGCCTGATCACCGCCTTCTACATCATGATGGACAAGGATCACCTGGCCGCGCAGATCAAGAAGATCGGCTATTCGCTGATGAAGCGCGAGCGCATCGAGTCGCTGATCTACTGGACGCGGCGCGCAAACCGCATCTTCTCCGGCTTCATCAGCGGCAAGCTGGTGGATTCGCTGATCATCGGCATCATCTGCTACGTTGGCATGCTGATCTTCCGCATGGAATACGCCCTGCTGATCAGCTGCATCATCGCCGTGACGAACATCATCCCCTTCTTCGGCCCGTTTATCGGCTGGGCGCCCTGCGCGCTGATCCTGCTGCTGGTCAATCCCATGAGCGCGCTGTGGTTCTCGCTGTTCGTGCTGTTCTTGCAGCAGCTGGACGGCAACGTCATCGGCCCGCACATCCTGGGCGACTACGTGGGCGTTTCCGCGCTGTCGATCATGATCGCCATCGTCATCGGCGGCGGACTGTTCGGCTTCGTGGGCATGCTGGTGAGCGTGCCGGTGTATGCCCTGGGCTACGCTTTCTTCCGCGCGCTGATCTACGACCGGCTGCGCAAGCGCGACATGCCCGTGGAGACGGGCAAGTATGTGGACGCGCCGGAGTGCTTTGACAGCCCGGACGCGCAGACGAAGCCGGAGGTGAAGCCATGATTCCCCTGCCGAACGAATTCGTGCGGGCCATCGAAGAAATGCTGGGATGCGAAGCCCCGGCATTTTTCGCGTCGCTGGAACAGCCGCCGACGCTGGCGCTGCGCCTCAATCCCTTCCGCAAGGATGCTCCGGCGGTCGCAGAGGAATTCACCGACGGCCCGGTGCCCTGGGCGAAGGACGGGCGCTACCTGCGCTCCGGCGCGCGTCCGGGCGCGGGAATTGCCCACGCGGCGGGGGCGTTCTACCTTCAGGAGGCCAGCGCCATGGTGAGCGCCGCCATCCTGGACGCACAGCCCGGCGAACGCATACTGGATCTGTGCGCTGCGCCCGGTGGGAAGAGTACACAGCTTGCAGGACATA
>CAMBWJ010000344.1 GCA_945871545.1 uncultured Clostridia bacterium
GGACAATTTCCGCCTGACCCGCATCCTGATCTGGCTGGACCCCGAATCCTACCCCGACGAGGCGCGCCAGGTCATCAACGGCCAGATCGCCCTGGGCTCCGGCGGCCTGTTCGGCAAGGGCCTGGTCTCCCCCGGCAGCTTCGCCTCCCTGGGCTACATCTCGGACGACCACACCGACTTCATCTTCTCCATCGTGGGCGAATCCTTCGGCCTGGTGGGCGCGTGCCTGCTGGTGCTGGGATACGTGCTGCTGCTGGGCCGTCTGCTGTACCAGAGCATGCGCATTGAGGATCCCTTCGGCTCCTACGTGGTCGTCGGCGTGTTTGCCATGATGCTGTTCCACGTAGTGGAAAACATCGGCATGGTCATCGGCCTGCTGCCGGTCACCGGCATCCCCCTGCCGTTCATGAGCTACGGCGGCTCCAACATGCTGACCAATATGATGGCCATCGGTCTGGCTGAGAACGTCATCATGCGCGCCCGCCAGAAGGAGAGCCACCGCCGCGTGCGCAACGTGCGCGTGCGCAAGCTCTGAGGCGCAAATAATCCCTCCTGTCCGCATACGCTTTCGTGACAGGAGGGATTTTTCATGGCTTCAAACGATCTGAAACTGTCCATTCATACCGCAAGCAAGCCCGAATCTGCGCCGGAGCCTGCACCCGGTCGCCGCTTTCGCACCCAAACCCGCCGAAGAACCCGCCTCCGCACGGGTCTGAGCTTTCAGGAGCGGCTGCTGCGCAATTGCTTCCTGGCCTGCGCGGTGCTGCTGGGCGTCCTTGCACTGGGGAATCTGGAACAGCCCTGGGCCAAAAAGGCTGCGGACGGCATCGAGCAGGCGCTGACCATGAAGATCGATCTGGACGAGTCCCTCGGCCAGCTCAGCTTCGTGCGTAATCTGATGCCCGAATCCGCGCTGGTGTTCTTCAACCTCTCCGGCGACCACGAGCTGCTCCAGCCGGTGCAGGGCGAGCTGTCCCACGCCTACACCGCCTCCCAGCCCTGGCTGATGTTCGATACGGAGGCCGGGGAAGCGGTCTGCGCGGTGGCCGACGGCACCGTCTCTGCCGTCAGCCAGCTCTCCGACGGCAGCTACGGCGTGCTGATCGACCACGGCGAGGGCCGTGAGAGCGTCACCGCCTGCCTGATCGAGGTTGCGGTGCAGACCGGCGACAAGCTGGTGCGCGGCGCACAGCTCGGCTTTGCCGGGGACAGCGTCTACTTTGAGCTTCGTCAGGGCGGCGAGAGCGCCGATCCCACGGGGGCCATGGGCCTTTGATCCGCTTTCGCGCCCTGGGCGTGCAGTTCAGGCTGCCGCTACCCGCACTGCTTATGCCGTTTCTGGCCGCGAAGCTGGGCATGCGCGCAGACCTTCTTCCCATGGCCATCGCCCTGAGCGCCCACGAGCTTGCCCACCTGCTGGCGGCGCGCCTCGCAGGCGTGAAGATCGCCGAGATTCAGCTTCTGCCCTTCGGCGGCAGCGCGAAGATGGAAAATCCCTACCGCATTCCCCCCGCGCGGCTGGTCGCCGTGGCCCTGGCCGGGCCCGCCGCGAACCTCGTGCTCATCGTGCTCTGCGCAGCGCTGACCCAGTGGGGGCTGGTGCAGGCCAGCTCCGCAAAGGCGCTGTTTCAGATGAACCTGACGCTGATGCTGTTCAACCTGCTGCCTGCCCTGCCCCTGGACGGCGGGCGTGCCCTCTATGCCCTGCTCCAGCACCCGCTGGGCGAGATCCGCGCGCTGCGCCTGGGCATCTGGCTGGGCCGTGCCCTCGCCGCCGCGCTGATCGCCGTCGCGGTTCTTTTGGGCATACGCAGCGGCAGGTGGAACCTCACGCTGATCCTCGCCGCCGTGTTCCTGCTCGCCTCCGGCCCGGACGAATCCGCCGCCTGGGCCAGGGCACGCGCCCAGCGGCTCGGAGACGCGCTGGAGAGCCGCGCCATCCGCAGCGTGCGCATTATTCAGCTACCCATCGAAACGTCCGTACAGCGGGCGCTGGAGCTTCTGCGGCCCCGGGAGCGCTGCTGGTTCCTGCTCACCGACGGGAATCTCCCCCGCGCGCTGGTGGACGAAAACAGCATCCTGTGCCACCTGATCGACGGCGGCGCGCCGGAGGCGACGCTCGGGGAGCTGAAGGCCTACCGCCTCCCCCAGCCGTCGCGCTCCGGCGCATCAGGCGTACGTATTTAGCTGTTCAGGATTGCGTCGATGGCCGCAAGCTCGTCCGCAGTCAGCTCCGGCGCGTCGAAGGCGCGCAGGTTCTCCAGAATCTGCTCCGGGCGACTTGCGCCGATCAGCGCGGAGGTCACCACCGGATCCCGCAGCTCCCAGCGCAACGCCATCTGCGCGAGGCTCTGCCCCCGCGCGCGGGCCATTTCGTTGAGCTGCTCCACCTTGCGCAGCTTCTCCGGCGTGATCATCTCCGGCTTCAGGTAGCGCGGATCGTGTCCCGCACGGGAATCCGCCGGGATGCCGTGCAGGTATTTGTCCGTCAGCACGCCGTTGTTCAGCGGCGAGAAGGCGATCATGCCCACGCCCTCCCGGCGCAACACGTCCAGCAGGCCCTCCTCGGGCGTGCGCACGAACATGGAGTACTTCGCCTGATGGATCAGCAGCGGCGTGCCCATTTCGCGCAGGATGCGGATCGCCTCGGCGGTGCGCTCCGCAGGATAGTTGGAGATTCCCACGTACAGCGCCTTGCCGCTGCGCACGATGGAATCCAGCGCGCCCATGGTCTCCTCCAGCGGCGTCTCCGGGTCGGGGCGGTGGTGGTAGAAGACGTCCACGTAGTCCAGGTGCATGCGCTTCAGGCTGGCGTCCAGGCCCGCGATCAGATGCTTGCGGCTGCCGTAGTTGCCGTAGGGCCCCGCCCACATGTCGTAGCCCGCCTTGGTGGAGATCACCAGCTCGTCGCGGTGGGGCCGCCAGTCCCGATCCATGTGGATGCCGAAGTTGCGCTCTGCCTCGCCGTAGGGCGGGCCATAGTTGTCCGCCAGGTCGAAGTGGGTGATCCCGTTGTCAAAGGCCGTGCGCAGGATCGCCTGCTGCGTGCCGAAGGGCGTGATGCTTCCGAAGTTGTGCCACAGGCCGATGGACA
>CAMBWJ010000345.1 GCA_945871545.1 uncultured Clostridia bacterium
TTCACCGTGTTTGAGGGCGAGGGCGACATCCCGCGCGACGACGAGGCCGCCGGCTACTGGATGGCGCAGGGCGTCAAGCCGGAGAACATCTACTTCCTTGGCCGCAAGCACAACTGGTGGGGCCCGGCGGGTCAGACCGGTCCCTGCGGCCCGGATACCGAGATGTTCATCATCCGCGATCAGCCGCCCTGCGGCCCGGATTGCTCCCCGGCCTGCTCCTGCGGCCGCTTCATGGAGATCTGGAACGACGTGTTCATGCAGTACAACAAGAACGCCGAGGGCCAGTACATCCCGATGGAGAAGAAGAACGTCGATACCGGCATGGGCCTGGAGCGCACCGTCTGCACGCTGAACGGCTGCAAGACCGTCTACGAGACGGACGCCTTCACCGGCATCATCGCCAAGATCTCCGAGCTGTCCGGCAAGGGCTATGAGGACGACGCGGCGACCACCAAGGCGTTCCGCATCGTCGCCGATCACCTGCGCACCGCCACCTTCATCATGGGCGACCCGCACGGCGTGTCCCCGAGCAATGTCGACCAGGGCTACGTCCTGCGCCGCTTGATCCGCCGCGCCGTGCGCTATGGCATGGGCATCGACATGGGCGAGGGCTTCACCAGCGAGATCGCGAAGGTCATCATCAACCAGTACGCCGAGGTCTATCCGGAGCTCAAGCAGAACGAGGCGTTCGTGCTCGAGCAGTTCAAGCTCGAGGAGACCCGCTTCGCGCGCACGCTGCGCCAGGGCGAGAAGGAGTTCGCCAAGGTCGTCTCCCGCCTGGGCGACAAGACCGTGATCGACGGCCTGGATGCGTTCCACTTGTACGACACCTATGGCTATCCGATCGAGATGACCCGCGAGCTGGCGGCGGAGAAGGGCCTCACCGTCGATGAGCAGGGCTTCGCCGATCACTTCGCCGCGCACCAGAAGCTGTCCCATGCGGGCGCCGAGCAGCGCTTCAAGGGCGGCCTGGCCGACAACAGCGCGCAGACCGCGCGCCTGCACACCGCGACCCACCTGCTCCAGGCGGCGCTGCGCCGCGTGCTGGGCGACGAGGTCGCGCAGAAGGGCTCCAACATCACCGCCGAGCGCCTGCGCTTCGACTTCAAGTTCGGCCGCAAGGTGACCAAGGAGGAGCTGGCGCAGGTGGAGGCGCTGGTCAACGAGTGGATCGCCGCGGATGTGCCGGTCGTGATGACCGAGACCACCGTCGAGGCCGCCAAGGCCGAGGGCGCGATCGGCCTGTTCGAGAGCAAGTACGGCGAGTGTGTGCGCATGTACACCATGGGCGAATACTCCAAGGAGATCTGCGGCGGCCCGCACGCCAGCCACACCGGCGAGCTGGTCTCCTTCAAGATCCAGAAGGAGGAATCCTCCTCTTCCGGCGTGCGCCGCATCAAGGCAGTTATCGGCGCGAAGCCGGAGGACTGAGCGCCCGCAGCCGTCTGCATCGAACGGACATCATGCTGAATACGAGGGAATCCTGCAGATGATGCGGGATTCCCTTTTTGCATCACGAAAGCATCGTTCGATGTGCGGTTTTCGCCATACAAAAACCCCGCCGGAGCTTCCGGCGGGATAAAACCTGTTGGGCGATGATCAGCTGACGATGACGGCGATGACGCAGAAGATGGCGAGGCTGACGACGGTGAGCAGCGAGCACACGCCGGCGGCCATCTCGTATTCCTCCTCGTTCCGGCCGAGCCCCAGGCTCAGGAAGCTGGGCGGCAGCGTGGTGTAGATGAGGATAGCCCAGCGGGTCTGCGCTTCCACGCCGAGGAGCAGGAACAGCACGAGCTGAATCAGCAGGCCGAAGAGGGTAAAATAGGCGAAGTGAATCGCGGAGATTTTGAAGATATGGCTGCGGTTGCCGCTGCCCAGGGAGAAGTTGTAGCCGACAGCGAAGAGAATCGCGGCGCTGACGGGCTGGGCGATGAAGCCGGCCGTCTCCGTGAGGATGGAGGCGATGCCGGCCGCTTCCAGCCAGGCCTTCGCGCCGGAGAGGTTGAGTGCGAGGCCCAGCAGGCTCATGAGCAGAAGCGGGGAGGTGAACACCTGGCGGAGAATCTCGGCAGGGCGCGTTCCCTCGTCGGTTTTGGCCGTCAGCAGGGCGATGGTGGTGATGCAGACCAGGGCCTGCGCCATGTCCAGCACGCCCATGCGGAAGGCCTGCGAGGCGCCAAAGAGCGTCATGAACAGCGGAATGCCGAGCATGCCGCTCTCCTGTGCGGCAAAGAGCTGCGGCAGGTTGTGGTAGGGAAAACGGGACTTGCGCGCGCGGAAGGCCCAGGTGACGCTCAGCAGCATCATCGGCAGCACGAGCGCCATGGAGGTGAGGGATTCCGCGCCGATGCTGGCGCTCAGGCACGAGTTGAAGAGCACGCACGGCAGGCCGTACTGCATGACGTACTGCTGCATGCCCATGACGCCCTCGCGGGTGAGCGCGCCCTTGCGGCGGGCGAGCATGCCCAGAGCAATGGCGGCGAAGATGGGAACGAGGATTTCAAGAACGGTGACGACGCGCTGCATAGCATTTCCTCCGCATCACAGGTATTGCGCAATGTCCAATTCGATAAAAAAACCGACAAAAAACATCCCATGGAAATCCATGGGATGTTCTGGCTCCCCAGGTAGGGCTCGAACCTACAACCCTTCGGTTAACAGCCGAATGCTCTGCCATTGAGCTACTGAGGAATATGGTGGATTGAAGTGGACTCGAACCACCGACCTCCCGCTTATCAGGCGGGTGCTCTAACCGACTGAGCTATCAATCCGAACAAAAAGGATTATAACCCCAGCAGACGGGATTGTCAATGCCTTTTTGTCATTTTTTCAAAAAGTTGTCAGATCGCGGTCACTCCCCGACGTTGTAGGAGGTCGTCGCGCGCTTGGCAAAGCGGCCCAGATAGTGGATGGAAATCAGATCGCTGACGGCCTCCACCACGAGAATGACGCCCATGGCCACCATCAGCATGTTGCCGAAGAAGCCCGGGAAGAAGATGATGCACAGCGCGAGCACGAGGGTAGCCAGGTTCATGCACAGCGGCGCCCACCAGCGCGCAAAGCCGAAGTAGCGCAGATTCAGCGCGCGG
>CAMBWJ010000346.1 GCA_945871545.1 uncultured Clostridia bacterium
GTCAGGCTCCGGCACCACTCGATGCCGTCGGAGATGCGGCGGGAGGCCAGCAGCAGGCCCGCCACCACCAGCTCCTTGACGGCGTTGGCGTTTGCACCGGGGGTGTTGAAGGCCACGATACCGTCCTTTGCCAGCGCGTCCAGCGGCAGGTTGTTCACGCCCGCGCCTGCGCGGGCCACGCACAGCAGCTCCTCGTTGCGCGCATAGGAGTGCATGTCGGCGCTACGCACCAGAATCGCGTCGGGCTTCTCCACGTCTGCGGAGACGGTATATTCCCCTTCGGTCAGGATGCTCTGGTACACGGGGGAGATGGAATTCAGCGTCTTGATGTTGTACATATCACTTGTGCTCCGTTTCAAAGTCTTTCATAAAGCGGACGAGCGCCTGAACGCCCTCTACCGGCATGGCGTTGTAGATGCTGGCGCGGATGCCGCCGGTCATGCGGTGGCCCTTCAGGTTCGTGAGGCCCTTCGCCGCGGCCTCCTTCACGAACAGCGCGTCGGTGTCGGGGTCGGGGGTGGTGAAGGTCACGTTCATGCGGCTGCGGGAGGCCGGGTCGGCCTTGGGGATGTAGAACGAGCTCTCGTCCAGCAGGTCGTAGAGCAGCTTGGATTTCTCGATGTTGACCTTCTCGATGCCTTCCACGCCGCCCTGCTTCTTCAGCCACTTCATGCACAGGCCCGCCATGTAGATGGCGTAGGTGGGCGGGGTGTTGAGCATGGAGTCCTTCTCGCTCATCTCCGTCCAGTCCAGCACCTTCGGGCAGATGGGGCTGGCGTGGCCCAGCAGATCCTTCCGCACGATCACCAGCGTCACGCCGGCGGGGCCGATGTTCTTCTGCGCGCCCGCGTAGATCACGCCGAAGCGGTTCACGTCGTAGACCTCGGAGAGGATGTTGGAGGACATGTCGGCCACCAGCGGCACGTTACCGGTCTCCGGTAAGGATGCATAGCGGGTGCCGAAGATGGTGTTGTTGGTGGTGATGTAGACGTACTTGGCCTGAGGATCGAAGTCCGCCTGCTGCCACGCGGGGATGCGGCGGTAGTTCTCCTCCCGGGAGGAGGCCACGCAGCGCACGCGGCCGTACTTCTTCGCCTCGTTCATGGCGATGTGGGCGAAGTTGCCGCTGTCGATGTAGTCCGCGCTGCCATCCTCGCCCAGCAGGTTCATGGGGATGGCCGCGAACTGACCCGTCGCGCCGCCCTGGAGCCAGAGCACCGAATAATTCTCGGGAATGTGCATCAGCTCGCGGGTGAGGGCGACGGTCTCGTCAAAGATCTCGCTGTACATCTTTGAGCGGTGACTCATCTCCATCACGGACATGCCGCTGCTCCCGTAACACAGCATCTCCTGCGCAGCGGTGCGCAGGGCTTCCTCGGGCATGGTGGACGGGCCGGCTGCAAAGTTGAACACGCGATCCATATTTCTCTTCCTTTCATTTGCCTCCATCGGCAGTATATACGATCATTGTAGACCTTTTCACTGGATGTCTCTACCGCAGTCTGTTAAATCTTTCGCCGAGTCGCGGACAAAAATCCGCCAGTGGGGGACAACTGATCCGCGAACGCATGTTTTCACATGCAGAGGATGGCATTTTAACGCAAGCTGTGCTATACTGTGCAATATGAAATATCGTGGAGGTCTGTGTCTTGGCACGCAAGGATAAGCTCATCCGCACCACCGCGCTGGTCACGGTGGTCATCATACTCAGCAAGATGTTCGGCCTGATGCGCGACGTGATCACCGCCGGCTACTTCGGCACCGGCGTGGAGAACGACGCGTACGCCTCGGCCTACACCCTGTTCTACTTCCCGGTGCTGCTGTTCAACTCCTGCATCACGGCGACCATCGTGCCGCTGTTCGTGGAGGAACGGGAGAAGTACAGCCTGCGCCACTCCAACCACTTCGCCAGCAATGCGCTGAACCTGTTCATCCTGGCGGCGCTGATCATCTCGGCGGTGATGTACGCCTTCGCCGAGCCCATCGTCAATCTGATCTACCGCTTCGACGCGGAGGGCATCGCGCTGACGGTGAAGCTCACCCGCATCATGATGCTGGGCCTGGCCTTCAACGTGGCCAGCATCGTCATCTCCAGCCTGCTCAACGCCATGGAGAAGTTCATGGCGGCGCAGCTGACCGGCTTCCCATTGAGCGTTGCTGTGATCGTGGCCGTGGTGGCCTTCTCCGGGAAGTGCGGCATCGAGGCGGTGGCCTGGGGCGTATTCGCCGCCAGTGTATTGCAGGTGGTGGTGCTGATCCCCTTCCTGTTTGGCTGGTTCAGCTATGAGCCGGTGATCGACCTCAAGGACAGGCGCTTCCACCGTTTGCTGAAGCTGGCGGGGCCTGCGGTGCTGTCCATGGGCATCAGCGAGATCAACCACCTGATCGACCGCAGCCTTGCCTCCGGCCTTCCGGTGGGCTCGATCTCGGCGATGAACTACGCCTACAAGCTGATCACCTTCCTGCTGGGCGTGCTGATGGTGCCGCTGACCACCATCATGTTCTCCCGCATGAGCAAGCAGGCCGCCGAGGACAACCAGCAGGGCGTGCTTTCCTCCCTGCGGCGCAGCATCGTGCTGATTTCGCTGGTGGCGCTGCCCATCGTGGCCATCGCCATGGTGCTGTCCAACGACGTGGTCAAGATGATTTACATGCGGGGCAACTTTACCCTGGAATCGGTGCTGCTCACCGGCAGCGTGCTGCTGTTCTATCTGATCGGCGTGCCGTCCTTCGGCATGCGCGACTACCTGAACCGCACCTTCCACGCCCTTCAGGACACCAAGACCCCCTTCGCGGTGGCCTGCCTGACGGTGTGCCTGAACATCATCCTGAACCTGATCCTGCGCCGCTTCCTGGGCGCGCGGGGCCTTGCGCTGGCCACGTCGCTGTCCAGCTACGTGGGCAGCATGACCATGTTCGTGCTGCTGCGCAAACGCATGGGCAGGCTGGGCATGAAGCGCATCGCCGGGGAGCTGGTCAAAATCCTTGCCGCCACGCTGGTCGCCGCCATCGTGTGCATGCTGATGAACAAGCTGCTGCCCGAGGCCGTGGGCACGCTGCGGGTGTTTGTGCGGCTGGTGATCGCCA
>CAMBWJ010000347.1 GCA_945871545.1 uncultured Clostridia bacterium
AGCTGACCTTGGAGATGTTGCCCATCACCGGGCCCATGATGCCGCCGAAGAACAGTGCGCGGGCCTGCTTTTCGCGCAGGTCGTCGTTGAGGCGGCCGAACTCCTCCTCGCACACGCCCTCGTGGTTGAACACCTTGACGACCTTCTGACCGGCCACGGTCTCCTCGATGTAGCCGTTGACTGCGCCCAGCGCCGCCTGCTGTGCGGAGTAGAAGCGGCGGCTGCGCTTCATGATGAACATGCTGCCCTTGAAGAACAGCGGCAGGAACACCACGGTGATCAGCGTCAGCCAGATGTTGGTGTACACCATCATCACCAGCGTGCCCAGCAGCGTGGCCGCGCCGGAGATCATCGAAATCACCGAGTTGTCCAGCATCATGCCGATGTTGTCCACGTCGTTGGTGAAGCGGCTCATGATTTCGCCGTTGTTGTGGGAGTCGAAGAAGCGCACGGGCAGCTTCTGCAGCTTCTCAAACAGGTCGTGACGGATGCGCTCCAGTGCGCTGCGGGATACGCCCACCATCAGCCGGTACTGCAAAAAGGATGCCAGAACGCCCACCATGTAGACGATGAGCAGCACAATCAGCATCGAAATCAGGCTGCTCACGCGCTCGGCGGCGGGAACCGTTCCGTCTGCGATCATATTGAGGATCGGCCGCAGCATGTAGCCGCTGACCATGCTCGCCGCGGTGCTCAACAGCAGGCACAGGGCCACCACGATCAGGCGCGGCCAGAACGCACCGATGTAGGAGAAGATGCGGCCGATGGTCTTGCCCGCATCCTTGGGCTTGCCCATCGCCGGGGTTTTGGGGCCCGGGCCATTGTGCGGCCGGGGCATAGTGCTGCGGCTGTCCGCTGCCGCGCTGGCGCTGGTGTTGTAGCGCTGCTGCAATCTTTCAAGCGTGCGTCCCGCCATCAGTCTCCCTCCCTTCCGTTGACCTTGACCTCCTCCAGCATGGCTTCCCTGCCGGATTCCTGGGATTCGTAGATCTCCTGATACTCCTGATTGCTTCTCAGCAGCTCGTCGTGGGTGCCCACGCCGGTGATTCTGCCCTCGTCCAGCACGATGATCTGATCCGCATCCCGCACGGAGGAGATGCGCTGGGCGATGATGATCTTGGTGGAGTCCTTCAGCTCGCGCGCAAACGCGCGGCGGATCTTCGCCTCGGTGGCGGTGTCCACGGCGCTGGTGGAGTCGTCCAGAATCAGGATCTTCGGCCGCTTCAGCAGGGCGCGGGCGATGCACAGGCGCTGCTTCTGTCCGCCGGAGACGTTGGTGCCGCCCTGATCCAGGCCGCTCTCATAGCCCTCGGGGAAGCGGGAGACGAATTCGTCGGCCTGGGCGCTGCAGGCTGCGGCGCGGATCTGCTCATCAGAGGCGTCCTCGTCGCCCCAGCGCAGGTTCTCGGCGATGGTGCCGGAGAACAGCACGTTCTTCTGCAGAACCATTCCCACGCCGTCGCGCAGGTGCTTCAGGCTGTAATCCTTCACGTTCACGCCGTCCACCAGCACCTCGCCCTCGTCCACATCGTAGAGGCGGGGGATCATGGACACCAGCGTGCTCTTGCAGGAGCCGGTGGAGCCGATGATGCCCACCGTCTGACCGGGCAGGATGCGCAGGTTCACCTTGTCCAGCACCTTTTCCTCGCTGTTCTTGTAGTAGCGGAAGGACACGTTCCTGAACTCCACGCCGCCCTGCTCCACCCGGCGCTCCGGCTGGGCGCAGCCCTCGTCGGTGAGGTCAACCTTCTCGTCCAGCACCTCGGAGATGCGTCGCGCGGAGGCCATGGAGCGCGAGGAGATCATGAACATCATGGACACCATCAGCAGCGACATGAGAATCTGGGTGATGTAGGTGATGAAGGCGCTCAGGTCGCCCACCAGCATGCTGCCGGTGATGACCCGGTTGCCGCCCAGCCACACCACGGCCACGCTGGTCAGGTTCATGATGAGCATCATCAGCGGCATCATCATCACCATCACGCGCATGGCGCTCAGGCCGGCCTGCTTCAGCTCGCCGTTGGCATAATCGAACTTCTGCTGCTCGAAGTCCTCGCGAACGAAGGACTTCACCACGCGCACGTTGGTCAGGTTCTCCTGCACGTCGGTGTTCAGCGCGTCGATCTTCCCCTGCATGCGGGTGAAGCGGGGGAAGCCCGCGCGGATCACCAGCACCTGTACCACCAGAAGCACCGGAATGGTGATCGCCAGCACCCGGGCCAGCTCAGGGTCGCGGATGATGACCATCACCAGCGCGCCGATGAGCATGCCGGGTGCGCGCAGGAACATGCGCAGCAGCATGTTGACGAAGTTCATCACCTGGGTCACGTCGTTGGTCAGGCGGGTTACCAGCGAGCCGGTGGAGAAGCGGTCGATGTTGGCGAAGGAGAAGCTCTGCACCTTCGCAAACACGTCCCGGCGCAGATCCGCCGCGAAGTTGACCGCCGCCCGCGCGCCGAAGTACGCGCCGCCCACGCCGCCGAGCATCATGACGATGCTGGCGAGCACCATCAGCGCGCAGATCAGCACGATGTGGCCGATATTCTGACCCTCCACGCCGGTGTTGATGATGCTGGCGTACAGGCTGGGCAGCACAACCTCGCCCAGCACCTCCACAATCATGCACAGCGGGCCGAGGACAAAGTACTTCCAATAGGGTTTCACGTACTTGCCCCAGCGCTGAAAGAAGTTCTTTCGCTTCAAAGCCTCTTCATCTCCTCGAATTCTGAATCTCTCCGCCCTGCTCCAGGCGGCGCAGGTTGTCCATCTCCCGCTGCAAAAGCGACTCCAGCGCATCCAGCTCCTCCGCACTGAAGCCCGCGTAGCTCGCGGCCTCCAGCCTGCCGAAGATCTCCCGGCTGCGCTGCACCATCTCCACGCCCTTGCCGCTGATGGCGATCTCGTTGCGCCGGCCGTCCACATCGCTGCCGCAGCGCTCGATGTAGCCGCCCGCCTCCAGCTGCTTCAGCGTCCGCGCCACCGACGCGGGACTTATGTCCAGCTCCTCCGCAATCTGGGCCTGGGAGGGAAAGCGCCCCAAATCGCTCAGGCGCATCAGCAGGATGTGCTGGCTGGGATGAATGCC
>CAMBWJ010000348.1 GCA_945871545.1 uncultured Clostridia bacterium
TTGCAGCTCAATGGGCATCGCTCTGCACCTCCTGCCGGGGAGCATCCTCCGATTCGGGCGCAGCCTCCTCCGCCGGATTGGTTTCAGGCTCGGACGGCGCTGCGGCTTCCTCCGCCGGAGGTTCCTCCCCGACGGGCTTGCGCGGCGGGATGTTGATCTCGGGGTACTCGATGCGCTCGTGGAACACGCCGGTGAGCACGGTGACGAAGGTGGAGCAGATCTTGTCCAGATCGCTGAAGGTGAGCGCGGAGTCGCTGAGCTGTCCGTCGTCCAGCTTCTCCCGCACCAGCTTGCGGATCAGCGCCTCCATCTTCTCCGGGCTGGGGTTGGCCAGCGTGCGGGTCGCGGCCTCGATGGTGTCGGCCAGCATGACCACGGCGGCCTCCTTGCTGCGGGGGCGCGGGCCCTCGTAGCGGAAGCTGGACACGTCCACGTCCTCGCCGTAGAGCTTCACGGCCTTGTCGTAGAAGTAGAGCGCCAGGGAATCGCCGTGGTGCTGGCGCACGATGTCCACCACCGGACTGGGCAGGCGATCCTTCTGGGTCATCTGCGCGCCGTCGCGGGGATGGGCGGTGAGGATGGCTGCGGAGACGCGCGGGTCGGTGCGGTCGTGGGGGTTGTCGCCCATCTGGTTTTCCTTGAAGTACATGGGCCGCTTGAGCTTGCCCACGTCGTGATAGTACGCGCCCACGCGGGCCAGCAGGCCGTTTGCGCCAACGGCGGTGGCGGCGGCCTCGGCCAGATTCGCCACGATGATGGAGTGGTGGTAGGTGCCGGGGGCCTCCATCAGCAACCGGCGCAGCAGCGGCTGATTGGGGTTCGACAGCTCGATGAGCTTGGCGCTGGTGGCCAGATTGAATACCAGCTCCAGCAGCGACTGCAGGCCGATGGCCAGCACCGCGCTGAATACGCCGCCGCCCAGCGCCCACAGGGAATTGGAGAGGGCGGTGTTCAGGTTCGAGCTGGAGACCAGGCCGATGGCCATGGTGATCAGGAAGTTGGAGGCGGCGATGGCGAAGCCCGCCAGCAGGGTTCCGGTGCGCAGCTGCTTGCGGGAGAGCACCAGCGTGGCGATGGGGCCTGCCGCAAAGGACATCAGCATCACCGAGAACATGGACATGGAGAACAGGCCGTCGGTGGACACCAGCATGGACACCATGAAGCTGACCACGCAGTTGACGAACAGCGCCGTCTTGGTGTCCAGCAGCACGGAGATCAGGATCGCACCCAGCGCCACGGGCATGAGGTAGGAATTCATGCCCCGCACCAGCAGCGAGATGGCGATCTCCAGCACGATGGTGATGCACAGCAGCATCAGCCGCTTGGTGTCCTTCAGGATGGCCACGTCAAACTGGTACAGGTACAGCGCGATGATGCCGCAGAGCACCAGCAGCAGCAGCGCCAGACCGCCAAACAGCGGAATGTCCAGCGTGTCGTCCGCCAGCAGGCCGAGGCTTGAAATGATCTGGTACTGGGACTCGGTGACGATCTCGCCCTCGCGGACGATGACCTCGCGCTTGACCAGCATCTCCGGCTCCACGGCGTCCCGGGCCTTCTGGCGGTTGGTCTCGGTGATCTCTGTGTCGATGAGCATGTTCGGCTGGATGCAGATGCGCAGAATCTCGGAGATGAGCGACACCGCGCCGGTGGGGTACTTTTCGTCCACCAGATCCCGGGTGATGCGGGTCACGGCAGAGGATTCCTGGCCCTCCGGCAGGGTGGAGTTCAGCGTGTCGCGCACCATGGCAACGCCTGCATCGTACACGTCCTGAAGGGCTTCCTCGCCGGTGTGGATGAGCGTGGAAACCATGTCCTGGCTCAGGGTGAAGGGCGCGCCCTGGTTGATCTGCGCAAGCTGCGACTCCGTCGCAGCGGCGCCGAGCTTGTCCTGCCACTCCGCCTTGATGGAGAGCAGTGCGTCATAGACCCGCTTCATGTCCTCCAGCACCACGTTGTTGACGCTGGTGTCCACGCTCTTGTAGCTGGGCTCCACCGCGTTTGCAGCGGCGACGCGCAGCTGCTCCGTGGTCACCGTGTCCTCCACGTCCTTGGTGGCGTAGATGGTCTTGCTGGCCGGCTCACCCACGTGGATGTCGTAGGTGTCCGGCGAGATGCCCGCCAGAATCAGCACGAAGATCAGCAGAAAGGTTGCGACGCTGATGAGCACGGTGCGGATCACGCCGTTGAGACGGCTGGATTTGAATCCCGATAGCATCTTCATGAAAAGACTCCTTTACGGCCGCGGCGCAGGCCCCCGGCGGTCGTTGTTTCGCAGCGCGTATTTCTCGTAGGCCTTGACGATGGCCTGCACCAGCTCGTGGCGCACCACGTCGCGGTGGGTCAGACGCACGATGCCGATGTCCTCCACGCCCTTGAGCACCTCCAGCGCCTCCACCAGGCCGCTCTTCTTGCCGATGGGCAGGTCGATCTGGGTGACGTCGCCGGTGATGACCATCTTCGATCCCATGCCCATGCGGGTCAGGAACATCTTCATCTGCTCGCTGGTGGTGTTCTGGGCTTCGTCGAGGATGATGAAGGCGTCGTTGAGCGTGCGGCCGCGCATGTAGGCCAGGGGGGCAACCTCAATCGCGCCGCGCTCCACCAGGCGCTGGTAGGCGTCCAGGCCCAGCATCTCGTGCAGCGCGTCGTACAGCGGGCGCAGGTAGGGATCCACCTTCTGGGCCAGGTCGCCCGGAAGGAAGCCCAGCTTCTCGCCGGCCTCCACGGCGGGGCGGGTCAGGATGATGCGCTCGATCTCCTTGTTCTTCATGGCGACCACCGCCATGGCTATGGCCAGGTAGGTCTTGCCGGTTCCGGCGGGGCCGACTGCGAAGGTGCAGGTGTTCTGCTTGATCGCGTCCACGTAGGTGCGCTGGCCCAGGGTCTTGCACTTCACCTGACGGCCCCGGCTGGTGATGGCGATCACGTCGCGCATGATCTCGCCGATGCGGTCGGCGTTGCCCTCCTCCGCAAGCCCGATGGCGTAGCGGATGCGGGTGCGGTCCACCGTCTCGCCCCGGCGGATGATCTCGCTCATCTTTTCCAGGGTCAGCTTCGCCAGCTCCACCTTGTCCG
>CAMBWJ010000349.1 GCA_945871545.1 uncultured Clostridia bacterium
TTTCATGGGCAGATATAAGTGGAAGTGGAAGTGGACAGTCAGAAGGAGAAAACAAAGCCGTGCTCAAGGGGAATTCCTCCAGCCCCGGCGGTTGTGCCGGAAACACGATCGACCGGAATTCACCAACGGGTTTAAAACTGCAATGCGTCCGGGGCAGGAGATTTCCCAATAATTCCACTCTCGGATTCCGTTGATGGGTATGAAGTAGACGTTTACAGGCCGCAGTTCCCCGAGTCCGGTCGTGCGGTCCGTTAAACTGATTGCCACTCAGTCCTCCCCCGTATCGTTTTCAGTCTCCCCCAGCAGATCCGTCATCACGCCGCCACTGGAGCGCATCTGACCCGGCGAGCAGCCGATTTTCTTCCGAAAGATCCGGGAAAAGTGACAGAGATCCCGGAACCCCACCCGGACAGCGATCTCCGAGATGGACATGTCCGTGGCGACCAGCAGATCGATGGCCCGGGCGATGCGGTAGTGAATCAGATACTGATACATGGATTTGCTGGTGTAGAGCTTGATCTGACGGTTCAGATAGTTCGGATGATAGCCGAACTGCTTCCCCAATGTCTCATTGTTGATCGGCTCGGCGTAGTGTGCGTGAATATAGTCCAGCACGCGCTCCATTTTCGCAACGGATACGTTCCGCTCCGATTCCGACAAGCTCACATTGCGGCAGATGTGCACCAGAAGGCCGCTCATCATGCCGCTGAGCAGTTCGCTGCAAAACAGCTTCTGGCTTTTGAACTCCCGCAGCATCTCCTGAAGCGTGTCCTCCACAAACTGCATGTTGTTCAGCTGGATGGGCCGGTTCATGCGCGGCACGTCCGTGAACTCCACCGACTCCCATCTTCCCTCCCAGTCGAACATCGCCATCGCATCCGGCGGGATGGGCACGGTCAGATCGCTCATCTCCCAGGTGTAATCGAAGTTTGCGCCCAGCAGCACCAGCGGGTCGCGCTCCTCGTCGCTGACCATGCGATAGCTCACGCCCGAGCGCCACAGCACCACCTGGCCGGGGCACATGCGCCGCTCCTCCCCCTCGATGTACAGCACCCCCGTGCCGTCGGCGACGTAGAAGATGCGGCAGTCGTAGGGGCAGACCGCGCTGAAACGGGGATAAGTCTCCTGCCGGATGATGATGCGCTGCACATAGCGCACAAACGGCCGTATCTCTGAAAAGGACATCCTCTTGAAGCGCATATCCTACCTCCTGGACAAAATCCCACATTTACATCATACAGAACTCCGCCATGGAAAGCAAGGGAATTCCACAGAAAATGTTTATTTACGACAAGTATTCCTTTACAATTTCAATTTAACAGGATTTTATCAAATGGTATATTGGGATCACAGGCAGCGCAGGACAACATGCCGCGCGCAGCCCAACAGATCAGGAGAATCCGGACTGCAAATGTTGCCGAATATCATGCAAAGGGTGAGGTATATGATCGGACGACTGAAGAAGAGGAGCGCGCGCATCGGCGTATTCTGCGTGGCGCATCCGGTGTACTGGCCGCAGTTTCCCGGCCTTCTTGAAACCCTGATGGGCTACCATGAGGATTTCAAGAAATTGGTGGAATCCAACGAAGTTGAAGTGATCGACTTTGGAATGATCGACGAGAGCGAAAAATCCTATGCAGCGCTGGATCGTATGAAGAGCGCAAAACTGGACCTTGTTTTTTGCAACATGGTGACCTACGCCACGTCCTCGGTATTTGCGCCGATCATGCGCGGTCTGGACGTTCCGGTGGTGCTGGCCGCACTTCAGCCGCTGCACCATCTGGACTATGACACCGCCAACACCCGCCGTCAGCTGGAGAACGACTGCATCTGCTCCGTACCGGAATTCACCGGCGTGGCAATCCGCATGGGCAAGCGCGTTGCGGATGTGATCATCGGCATGCTCTACAACGATCCGAAGTCCGCTGCAGACGTGCGCGAATGGTGCGAAATCGCCAAGGTGCTGCATGATCTCAAGGGTGCGCGCTTCGGCCTGATGGGTCACGTGCTGGAGGCCATGTACGACATGCACGCCGATCCCACCGCCATCTCGGCCGCCTTCGGGGTGCACGTGCCGCTGCTGGAGATCGACGACGTGCTGCGTGTCGCCGACAGCGTGACCGAGGAGGAGATTCGCGAGAAGAGCCGCCTGATCCTGGAGAACTTCGACACGCCCGATCCCAAATCCGATCCTCTCACCATGCGTCTGACCGACGCCGACCTGTACAAATCCGCCCGCGCGGCGGTGACGCTGGACAAGTTCGTCCAGGAATACCACCTCACCGGCCTGGCCTACTACTACAACGGGCAGCCCGGTTCCCCCCAGCAGGAGATGATCAGCTCCTTCATCGTTGGCAACTCCCTGCTCAACGCCCAGGGCATCCCCATGTGCGGCGAGTTCGACCTCAAGACCTGTATCGCCATGTTCATCATGGACCGGCTGAACATCGGCGGCAGCTTTGCGGAGTTCCATCCCTTCGACTTTGACGAGGGCTTCATCTTCGTCGGCCACGACGGCCCCCACCACATCGCCATCGCGGAGGGCAAGCCGGTGCTGCGCAGCCTGAAGGCCTACCACGGCAAGCCGGGTTCGGGCGCGTCGGTGGAGTTCAAGATCAAGGAGGGCCCCATCACCATGCTGGGCCTGACCCAGACCGGCGACGGCCGCTTCAAGTTCGTCATCGGCGAGGGCATGTCCGCCAAGGGCCCGATCCCGCCCACCGGCAACACCAACACCCGCGGCTTCTTCGAGCCCGACGCGCGCACCTTCATCAAGAAGTGGGTCATGGCCGGCCCCACCCACCACTACGCCCTGGGCGTCGGCCACCACGCCGAGACCATCCGCAAGCTGGCGGAGGTGCTGGGCATCGAGGCCGAGATCATCCGCTGAGGCGTCCGCATGGAGAAAAGAGTGTGGAAGGCCCGGGTGCTGCCGGGCATGCTGGCGGAATACCGGCGCAGGCACGACGAGATCTGGCCGGAGATGGCCGCAGCGCTGCGGGAATCCGGCATCCGCAACTACACCATCTGGAACAACGGCGACGAGCTGATCGGCTACTACGAATGCCCCGAT
>CAMBWJ010000350.1 GCA_945871545.1 uncultured Clostridia bacterium
GGCCGTCCACTTGCCGGTGCCCTTCTGACCGGCGGTGTCCAGGATCTTCTCAACGACATATTCGCCGTCCTCGTCCCTGTGGGCAAGGATGTCGCGGGTGATCTGGATCAGGTAGCTGTCCAGCTCCGTCTCGTTCCACGCGGCGAACACCTCGTGCATCTCCTCGCAGCTCATGTGCAGGTAGTCCTTCATCAGCTGATAGGCCTCGCAGATCAGCTGCATGTCGCCGTACTCGATGCCGTTGTGCACCATCTTGACGAAGTGGCCCGCGCCGCCCTCGCCGACCCAGTCGCAGCAGGGCTCGCCGTTGACGTGGGCGCAGATCTTCTGGAAGATGGGCGCGACCAGAGGCCATGCCGCCGGGGAGCCGCCGGGCATGAGGCTCGGGCCCTTCAGTGCGCCCTCCTCGCCGCCGGAAACGCCGCAGCCCACGTACAGCAGGCCCTTCGCCTCCACCTCCGCGCAGCGGCGGATGGTGTCGGGATAGTGGGCGTTGCCGCCGTCGATGATCACATCTCCCGGCTCCAGCACCTCAAGCAGCTGGGCGATCAGATCGTCCACAGGCTTGCCGGCCTTGACCATCATCATCACCTTGCGGGGGCGCTCGATGGCTGCGCACAGCTCCTCAATCGACATGCAGCCGATGAAGTTCTTGCCCTTGGCGCGACCCTCGACGAAGCGCGTCACCTTGTCCGTGGTGCGGTTGTACACCGCCACCGTGAAGCCCTTGGATTCCATGTTCATGGCCAGGTTTTCACCCATGACCGCCAGACCGATCAGACCAATATCTGCCTTCTTCATTATACTCACCTCTTCACGCGGGCATTGCCCTTCCATACGCTCCAAACCTGATCCTCGTCCACCGGGGAGGCGAAGTCCTCCTCCATGGTGACGGCCATCGCGCCGGTCGCCCAGCCGAAGTGCAGGCAGTCCTCCGGGGAGAAGCCGCGCAGCATGCCGTAGAGCAGGCCGCTGACAAAGCCGTCGCCGCCGCCGATGCGGTCGAAGACGTGGATGGGACGGGGCTCGGCCACATACCACTCGTCGCCGCTGAGCAGGATCGCGCCCCAGTTGTGCAGGTTCGCATCCGTCACCTCGCGCAAGGTGGTGGCGAAGCAGCTTGCGTTGGGATACTGGGCCTTCACGCGCCGGATCATCTCCTTGAAGGAGTCGATCTTGCCCGCCAGATCCTTGCCGCCCGCCTCCGGGCCCTCGATGCCCAGCGCCAGCTGGAAGTCCTCCTCGTTGCCGATCAGGTAGTCCGCGTTGGCGGCGACCTTCGAGAAGATTTCCCGCAGCTCGGCCTCGCGGCCCTTCCAGAAGGAGGCGCGGTAGTTCATATCGAAGCTGATCTTCGTGCCGGTCTCCCGGGCCAGCTCCGTGAGCTTCAGGCACAGCTTGCCCGTCTCCGGGGACATGGCTGCGAACAGGCCGGACATGTGGATGATCTCCGCGCCCTCCTGGCGGAAGATGCGGTCAAGATCGAAGTCCTCGGCGCAGATGGTGCGGCCCACCTCGCCGGCGCGGTCGTTGTAGACCCGCGGGCCGCGCATGCCGTAGCCCGTGTCGGCGATGTTGAACTGGTGGCGGTAGCCCCAGGGGCCGTCCTGCACGATGTCCGGGCCCTCGAATTCAATGTTGCGGCGGCGCAGGTCGCCCTTGATGAACGCCGCAATGGGGCTGTCCTTCACGAAGCGGGTCAGCACCTTCGTGCGCAGGCCCAGGGAGGCCGCCACGTTCAGCACGTTGCTCTCCGCGCTGGTGGAATGCATGATGTACATCGAACCGAAGCCCGCAGGCTGATGGTTCGCAGGCGTGATGCGCACGCCCATGGAGGTCGCCG
This sequence comes from uncultured Clostridia bacterium, assembly GCA_945871545.1. The sequence goes on from CAMBWJ010000350.1 coordinate 1,844, forward strand.
TAATCAGACTGTATTTCTTTTCCATTGTTCTCTCCCCTTTCGGGCCTTAGCCCCGCTTGATGAGCGCCACGCTCAGGTCGTTCACATTCGTCCCCGTCGCGCCGGTCACGATCAGACCGCCGCACGCCTCGAGGGCGTGGTAGGAGTCGTTCTCCTCCAGCACCGCCTCGATGCGCACGCCCTGCTGCATCAGCTTCTGGCGGGTCTCCCCGTCCGCATAGCCGCCCGCCGCGTCGGTGGGGCCGTCCGTGCCGTCGGAGCCCACGGAGAACACGCACACGTCCTTCAGGCCGTCGATGCCCGCCGCCGCCGCAAGGGCCAGCTCCTGGTTGCGTCCGCCCAGGCCGCTTCCCGTGAGCCGGACGACCGTCTCGCCGCCTGCGATGAACGCAAGCGATTCATTGTCGTCGGCATGGCTGCGCACGATGGAGGCCATGAAGCTGCCCGCGTCCCGGGCCGTGCAGCACAGATCCGCCGTCAGCATCACCGGCCGATAGCCCAGGCTCCGGGCCGTGGCCTCGGCGCTCCTGCAGAGCTGGCGGACGCTGCCGATGATGCGGGTCTCCACGTTGTCAAGCGCTTTGGGCGTCTCCTCGTCCATCAGCGCGCGGGCGCGGTCGCTCAGGCGCAGCTGGTAGTGCTCCACGATGTCCCGCGCGGTCTGCGCCGTCTCCGGATCGGGACAGGCGGGGCCGGAGGCGATGGCGTCCACCGCGTCGCCCAGCACATCCGAGAGGATGATGGCGTGCACCTTCGCCGGGGCGCAGATCTGGGCGAAGCGTCCGCCCTTCACGCCGGAGAGCCGCTTGCGGATGGTGTTGATCTGGCGGATGTCCGCACCGCAGGCCAGCATCTGTCGCGTCACATCCTGAAGCTCCTCGCCGGGAACCAGCGGTACCTCAAAGAGCGCCGAGCCGCCGCCGGAGAGCAGAAAGACCACCTCATCCGCCTCGCCCAGCGGGCGCACCAGCTCGAGCACCCGTTCGGTGGCCCGGAAGGAGTTCTCGTCCGGAACCGGATGGCCCGCCTCGTAGATCTCCACGCGCGGAATCTCTCCCCGGGAGTGTTCGTACTTGGTGATCACCGTGCCGCCCATCAGGCGCTCGCCCAACACCCGCTGCGCCGCCGCCGCCATGGGCCACGCCGCCTTGCCGACGGCCACCAGCCACACGCGGTTTCCCAGCTGAATCTCCGAGAGGGCGCGCAGAACCGCCGTGTCC
>CAMBWJ010000351.1 GCA_945871545.1 uncultured Clostridia bacterium
CCATCTCCGGCGTGTCCGGCTCCCTGTCCTCGTCCTTCAGCTCCATGGGCGCGGGCACGCTGATGATCAGCGTCACCGGCAGCGACCTGAAGTCCGGCATGACCGCTGATGATCTGGCGGAGCTGACCGCCATGGACGAGGTGGACGGCCTGACCCCCAGCGTCTCCCTCAGCGCACGGGTCTCCCGGGGCGGCAGCTACGAGACGAACATCTCCGTATCCGGCAAGAACGCCTACTACTTCCGCACCAACGAGAACCTGCTCACCCGTGGGCGAGCGCTGAACGCCGTGGACGAGGCGCAGACCTCCTTCGTCTGCTGGATCAGCCCCGACATGGTGGAGAGCTTCTTCTACGGCGTGGACCCCATCGGCGAGAGCCTGTACATCAACGGCGTGCCCTTCCTGGTGGCGGGGCTGCTCAGCGACGACGGCGACTCCAGCATGGCCAGCCTGATGTCCGGCAGCGCCGACGTTCTGATCCCCTACACCACGGCGCTGAAGATGAACAACGCAAGCGACGTGACCAGCTTCACCGTCTACCTCGCCGACGGCGTGGACAGCGAAGCCGCCGCCGACAGCATCGAGGCCCGCATGGACGCCATGTTCAGCTACGAGGAGGACTGCTTCAGCGTGATCACCATGTCCGGCATCGAGGACGCCATGGAGGAGATGCTCTCCATGATGACCGCGCTGCTGGCGGGCATCGCATCCATCGCGCTGGTGGTGGGCGGCATCGGCATCATGAACATGATGCTCACCTCCGTCACCGAGCGCACCGTGGAGATCGGCCTGAAGAAGGCCCTGGGCGCGCTGCCCTGGCAGATTCAGCTGCAATTCCTGATGGAGTCCTTCCTGCTGTCGCTGATCGGCGGTCTGGCGGGCGTGGCGCTGGGACTGATGCTGTCCCTCGCCATGTGCAGGACCATGGGCACCCAGTTCGCGCTCTCCGTGGGCGCAATCGCGCTGGGCGTGGGCTTTTCCGCCGCCGTGGGCGTGCTGTTCGGCTGGGCCCCGGCCCGCAAGGCCAGCCGCCTGAACCCCATCGACGCGCTTCGATCCGTATAACCCGAACATAAATAAGGAGGTACACATACATGAAGAATCTGGGCAAATTCATCCTCACCGGCGCGCTCGCCTGCGCGCTGCTGACTCCGTGCGCGCTGGCGGAGACCATCAGCTTCACAGGAACCGTATCTGCCAAGTCCACCAGCGAGGTCTACGCGCCCATCGGCGGCACGGTGGAGAGCGTCCATGTCGTGGCGGGCCAGCAGGTGCGCGCCGGCGACGTGCTGGCCACCCTGGCGACCACGAAGGTCTACGCCCCCGAGGACGGCGTGATCACCGGCCTGTTCGCCCGGCCGGGCGACAGCGCCGACAGCGTCAAAGAGCGCTACGGCGCGGTGCTGTACATCGAGGGCGACAGCGTCTACACCATCTCCGCCTCCACCGACAACGCCTACAACACCACCGCAAACAAGTTCGTGCATGTGGGCGAAACCGTCTACCTCAGCTGCTACTCCGACGGCAGCCACAGCGGAAGCGGCGTGATCACCGCCATCGAGGGCACCGGCTACACCGTGGAGGTGACCTCCGGCGAATTCCTGATCGGCGAGACCGTAAACGTCTACCGCGGCGAGAGCGCGACCACCGCCGAGCGCATCGGTCGCGGCACGCTGGGGCGCAGAAATCCCACCGCCGTCAGCGCAAGCGGCAGCATCGTCTCTATCGCCGTGCAGGATGGCGATACCGTGCAGAAGGGCGATCTGCTGTTTGAGACCCTGGAGGGCAGCTTCGACGGCTATTACATGAGCGGAAGTCAGATTCTCGCCACCGCCGACGGCGTGGTTGCCCAGATAGGCCTCTCCCAGGGCGGCAGGCTGGAGAAGGGCAGCGTGGCGGCGGTGCTCTACCCCGAGGGCGCGATGCAGATTCAGGCGCAGATCGCCGAGGCCAACCTGGGCCTGATTCACGTGGGCGACCCGGTGGAGATCGAGCTCAACTGGAACAGCGACGCGGAGGTGCGCTACAACGGCGTGGTGTCCATGATCTCCGCCATCGCCGACAGCAGCTCCGGCGCATCCATGGAGGACGCAGGCGACGTGACCTACACCGTGTACATCGACTTCACCCCCGACGCGGACACCCGCTACGGCATGACCGCCGTCGTCTCCACGCTGGAAGCGGAAATTGAAGGTGTGGAAGTGGTCGAAGAGGAAGCTGCCGAGGTGGAGGCTCTGCCCGAGGGCGAATTCCCCTTTGACCGGGAGTTCGCGCCGGGGAGCCTGATGAGCTTCGGCGGCGATCCGATGGGCGAGGGCGCACCGGAGGGCAGCGGACATGTCAAGGAGTAAGCGCAGGCTCTGCGGCGCGCTGGCCCTGCTGATTCTGCTGGGCGGCGCGCTGGCGGAGAACGTCCCCGAAGAAAGCCCCGTGCCCACCGAAGCGGCCACCGAAGCTCCCATGGAGATCGTAGAACCCACTGCAAGCATTGAACCCACGGAGACGGTGGAGCCGACTGCAAGCGCAGAACCCACGGAGACCGTCGAACCTACGGCAACGGTGGAACCTACGGAGACCATTGAACCTACCGCAACCATTGAACCCACGACGACCATCGAACCGACCGCATCTGTGGAACCCACGGTCACGCCCGAACCCAGCGCCCCGGTGAGCGCCATCGATCTGAAACCCGAGGGCGACGCGCAGCAGATCGAGCAGGTCTGGCAGATCGCCCTCAGTGCGCCCGACGCGCAAATTGCATTCACCTGGGCGGAGATTCCGGGCGCGGAGCGCGTGCAGGTGCAGATCAGCGATCCCGGCGGGAATGTGCTGCTAAATCAGTATGTGACAGAGAACCGCATCGCCCTTGCGCCTGCGGACTATGCCGAGGGCCCCTACACCCTGCGCATCGAGGCCTGGGCGGGAGAGGAACTGCTGCTCTCTGAGGAAGCACAGTTCATGCTGGCACAGGGCAGGCCCGGCGGCGGCTCGGGCGGCTTCGGCGGAGGCGGCTTCGGCGGCAGTCGCGGCGGTTCCGGCGGCAGCAGCCCGGAGGGCATGGA
>CAMBWJ010000352.1 GCA_945871545.1 uncultured Clostridia bacterium
GTGTGCAACGGCAATACCCAGCAGCGAGGCAGGGGCGTCCAGCAGCACCGGATGGGAGCGCAGGCGTTCGCAGGCCTGTGCGGGGGGAAGATTGAGCTGCAAGGTGCCGTCCTCCAGCACCAGCACCCGATCCGCCATCGGCAGCACGGCTTCCAGGCGGTGCTCGATCAGGATCACGCCCACGCCCATCTCCCGGTTGAGCTTGGAGACGGGGTTCAGGACGGCCGCGGCCGCGATGGGATCCAGCTGCGAGGTCGGCTCGTCCAGGAGCAGAATCCTCGGCTGCATCACCATCACCGCCGCCAGATTCAGCAGCTGCTTCTGACCGCCGGAGAGCTCGCTCACGTCGCGCTCGAACCAGTCCGAGATGCCGAAGTAGCTGGCCATCTCCGCGACCCTGCGGCGGATGACGCTCTGGGGGAGGCCCAGGTTCTCCAGACCAAAGGCCAGCTCGTGCCAGACCTTGTCGGTGACGATCTGCTGCTCGGGCCGCTGCATCACGTAGCCGATCTCGCAGGCCGAGACGCGCTCCAGAAGCTCCTGCTGGGCAACGCCGTTGTAGTACACGCCGCCCTGCATGCTGCCGATGGGCGCGAGCTCCCGCTTCAGAAGACGCATCAGCGTGGATTTGCCCGAGCCGGTGGCACCGATCAGCGCGAGAAAATCGCCGGCCTCCATGCGGAAGCTGACGTCGTGCAGCACCGGCTGCGTCGCGCCCGGGAATGCAAAGCTCAGATTTTCAACTTTAAGGATTTCCAACGGATTCGTTCCTCCACTTCCAACAGTGCCGGGAAAAGGGCAAGGATTGTATAGCAGGCATAGGCTGCGCAGCCCAGCGCGTTCGGCGACGGCAGCGCATAACGCGGATAGAAGCTGCACGCAAGCGCGCCGCTTGCGATGGCCGCGATGGTGCTGCCGCCCAGCAGCAGACAGGCGAGGCACATCAGTCCGTCCCGCAGCTGAAAGCGGAACAGTGCAAAGCGGGTGCGCCGACCCACGCCGTAGCCCCGGGCACACATGCTGTCCGCCGTGATGATGCCGTTCTCCAGCGCCCAGCTCACCAGCACGGAGAAAATGCGCAGTTCCCCTCGTAGCCGATCCAGCAGGTTCTCGTCCCGGAACAGGCCAAGCGCCTTCTGTGCGTCCCGCACGCGCTTCGCCTGCTTGCGCAGCAGCGGTATGTAGCGCAGCGCGATGGACAGGATCAGCGTCAGCTTCGGCAGCGCCGAGCCGAACACGTACAGCAGCTTGTCGCTGGTCATGATCTGCTGAAAGGATCGGAACCAGTACAGCACCGCCAGGATCATGCCGCCCATCGCCGCGCCGTAGTAGATGGCCTCCAGCGTGACGGGGTTGTCGTTGAGCACGAACAGCACCGTCGCGCCGTTGTGGTTGAACAGCGGATTGAGCAGCGCCGACAGTGCGAACAGAAGGAGATAGGGGAGATGCGCCGAGGGCCGCGCGTCGGGATTGCGCGCGATGAAGAACAGCAGCGCGCCCAGCAGCGAGATCGCCAGGATCACCGGATTGAAGCAGAACATGGCGATGCCCGCGACCATCATCAGCCACAGAAAGGCTGCGATCGGATTGACGTTGTCCAGTGCGCTCATTTTAAATCCTCACCCAGATTCAGCGTGTATTCCCAGGCGATCTCGTCGCCCTCGTGCACCAGGCAGCTGCCGCAGCCGACGCTCTCCTGAACGCCGTTGACGGAGTAGATCCAGCCTGACAGGTCGCCGTAGTCAAATTCGTAGAGATAGTTAATGCCGTTGATGTAGGCCAGGTTCTCGGAGGAGCCCTGGTGCTCCATCTGAATGCCGAACTGGCGCACGGCGTAGGTCAGCACGTCGTAGACGCTGTCGCCCTCGGCAAAGCCGATCTGCGTGCGCGGAAGGATCGTTCCGTCGGCGGGCGTGCTGCCGTCGTCGGCGAACCCGGCCACCGTGTCGCAGCGGATCGTGAGCCAGACGTTGCCTGTCGGGTCTGCGGGCGCTGCACTCGCGCTATAGTAGTCCTTCGCCGTCTCCACATGAATCAGCTGCACGGCCAGCAGCGCGATGGCAGCCAGCAGCAGCACGGAGATCAGCCGCTTGACGCGACCGTGGCGACGGATCAGCGAGAGTCCGCAGGCGATCACCGCGCAAACAGCGATTGCGATGCGCGCCCAGAACTTCCAGTCGTGCCGGACGGAGGTCTGCAAAGCCGGGGCCTCAGAGAAGTCGAACAGACCGGAGTCGGGATTCGACAGGGCGAACAGCGCGTGCAGCGCCTGGATTCCGGCGGTCTCGTTCTCGGCATCGTCCGGCAGGTGGCAGAAGCCGCCAGAGGGCATGCGATAGGCAAGCAACGCGTCCACGACGCTGGTTCCGTTCTTGACGAAGCGCGCGTCCGTCGCGAGATCGACGCCAAGGGCGCACAGCGCGATCACCACCTGCGCGGCGCTCTCGCAGTTCTCCTTGGCCATGCTCATGTAGCCGCCGCTGTCGAGCTGCTTTTCAGAGAGCAGGTTGACAGCCTCGTCGACGGCGGCGCGCAGCTCCGCAGTCTCCACGCCGCTTCCGGCCAGCGCCTGAAGGCACATGGCGGTGACGTCCACGTCGCTGTACTGGCCGGTGACCGCCCAGCCGCCGTCCGCCATGCGCAGCGAGAGCAGCTTTTCGACGAGCTTGTCCGCGCTCCACAGCTCGGAGGGCGCGCCGCAGTTGACGAGGTGCAGGCCATAGATGTAGCTCATGACGCCCAGCTTGCCCACGGTATCGTCCACAAGGTCCTCCGGCAGCAGCTCCCGTCCGCCGCAGGCGATCAGCGCAAGGCCGCTGCGCTGGCGGGCAGTCACGCTGCGGATGCCGTCCTCAGCGACCGCTTCGGCGAGCTGCCGGGCGTAGGTGGAGTAATCCAGCTCCGGGTGCAGACGCGGCAGCACGAACAGATAGTTGTCCGAATTGCTGCCCGCACCGGTGCTCAGCGCGCCGTCCAGCCATTCCTGGGGCGCCGCGCTGCCTTGGGCATACGACAGAATGCCGTCGATGACATTCTGCGTATCAACGACGGCACATGC
>CAMBWJ010000353.1 GCA_945871545.1 uncultured Clostridia bacterium
GCGGACTGGTTCTTCCGGCGCGGCGTGAAGCAGGTCGTCATCACGATGGGCGGCATGGGCGCCTTCGTCTCCGACGGCACGCGCGCAGAGCTGACCCCCGCCTTCAGGGTCAACGCCATCGACACCACCGGCGCGGGCGACGCGTACAACGGCGGCTTCGTGACGGCGCTGTCCGAGGGCAAGGACATCTTCGGGGCGGCCCGCTTTGCGGCGGCGACCGCAGCGCTGTCGGTGCAGAAGATGGGCACCACGCCCTCCATGCCCACGCGAAAAGAGATCGAGGACTTCCTCGCGGCGCACTGAACAAATGTACAAGGCAATCCAAATATGGAAGGGAGATCGATTCAAATGACTTATCAGGACGTACTTGCAAAGGTTGACCATACCGTGCTGAAGCAGACGGCGACCTGGGCCGACATTCAGAAGCTGTGCGACGACGCGGTGAAGTATCAGACCGCATCCATCTGCATTCCCCCGGCGTATGTGAAGCAGGCCGCCGAGTATCTGAACGGCCGCATTCCGGTCTGCACCGTCATCGGCTTCCCGAACGGCTCCAATACCACCGAGTGCAAGGCCTTCGAGATTCGCGACGCGGTGAAGAACGGCGCGGAGGAGCTGGACATGGTCGTCAACATCGGCTGGGTGAAGGACGGCAAGTATGAGGACGTGCTGCGGGAGATCAACAGCCTGAAGGAGGCCTGCGACGGCAAGCTGCTGAAGGTCATCATCGAGACCTGCCTGCTGACCAAGGACGAGATCGTCTCCCTCTGCGACGTGGTCAGCCGCTCCGACGCGGACTTCATCAAGACCTCCACCGGCTTCTCCACCGCAGGCGCGACCTTCGAGGACGTGGAGCTGATGGCGAAGCACATGACCAACGGCAAGAAGATCAAGGCCGCCGGCGGCATCTCCGGCTTCGAGGATGGCAAGAAGTTCATCGAGCTGGGCGCGCAGCGCCTGGGCACCAGCCGCCTCGTTGCGCAGGCGAAGTCCATCGACGATCTGAACGCGGAGTTCTGATACAGTATTTCCATGAGGGCCGGCATGCGCCGGCCCTTGGCACAGGCGACGAACCCACCGAAGGGAGGATGCTTGCATGAAACTCGGTATCCACGCCTATGCGTGGTGCTCCCAGTGGTCCAACGACGTGCTGGACATACTGGACAAGGCCAAACAGCAGGAGCTGGACTTTCTTGAAATCCCGCTGATGAAGCTGGAGGACTTCGATCCCAAGGCCGTTCTGAAGCGCAAGAACGCGGTCGGAATCGACGTGGTCACCTCCAACGTCATCCTGGCGGACGAGCACGACATCACCAGCACAAATCCCGAATACCGCGCGCGCGGCGTGGAGTATCTGAAGCGCTGCGTGGACGCGACTGCGGCGGTGGAGGCGGACTGCTTCTCCGGAGTGATTTACAGCCAGTATTGCAAGGCGACGGCGCTGCCCACCGAGGACGACTGGAAGTGGTCGGCGGAGGCGCTGCGAACCGTGGGCGAGTATGCGGCGCAGTACGGCATCACCCTGGGCCTGGAGCCCGTGACCCGCTACGAATCCAACCTGCTCAACACCTGCGAGGAGGCGATTCGCCTGCTGGACATGGTGGGGCTGGACAACGTGAAGGTGCACCTGGATTCCTACCACATGAACGTGGAGGAGAAGAGCTTCTACGAGGCGACGAAGCTGGCGAAGGGCAAGCTGTGCCACTACCACATGTGCGAGTGCGACCGGGGCATCCCCGGCAGCGGCCACGTGGACTGGGACGGCATCTTCCGCGCGCTGAAGGAGATCGGCTACGACGGCCGCATCGGCATGGAGGGCTTCTCCGACATCACGGACAACATGTCCACCTGGGTCTGGCGCAAGCTGGCGCCCTCGGGCGACGTGTTCTTGCGGGAGGGCATCGCCTTCCTGCGGCAGATGATCCACAAGTATGAACTCTGACCGAACCTCTCGACAGAAATGGAGGACGCATGAAATACAAGAAGGTTGCAAGAATTGAGGAGCAGATCTCCACGGTTGGCATCGGCTGCTGGAACTTCGGCGGCGACTGGGACACCTCGGACGATCGAAACGCCATTGAAATTGTCCACGCTGCCATCGATCGGGGCGTCAACCTCTTCGACGTCGCGCCGGTGTACGGCTGGTTCCACGCGGAGCGCGTGCTGGGCAGGGCGCTCAAGGGCGGACTGCGCGAGAAGGTGCTCATCGCCTCCAAGTGCGGCCTGACCTGGAACGACAAGCACCAGACCGCCAACGATCTCTCCCGGAAGAACATCCTGCAGGAGATCGACGGCAGCCTGGAGCGGCTTCAGACCGACTACATCGACATCTACCAGCTGCACTGGCCGGACCCCAACACCCCCATCGAGGAGACCGCCGAGACCCTGGCCGAGATCAAGAAGGCCGGCAAGATTCGCCACATCGGTCTGTCCAACTTCTCCCAGAGGGACATGGAGACCTTCATGGCCATCGTGGATGTGGACGAGCAGCAGGGCCTGTACAACATGTTTGAGCGCAACACGGACAGCTACCACGGCATCCCGCTGGAGTACAAGACCGAGAAGGAGATGCTGCCCAACGTGCGCAAGTACGGCCAGGCCTTCCTGCCTTACAGCCCGCTGTTCCAGGGCCTGCTGGCCGGCAAGTTCAGAAACGGCCTGAACCTCAGTGAGCGCGACATTCGCAACGAGAATCCCAAGCTGCATCCGGGCCGCATCGAGGTCTACTACGAGGGCTACAAGCGCGTGCAGGCCATCGCCGACGACATGGGCAAGCCCATCGTGCAGGTGGCGCTGAACTGGATGCGCCAGAAGCCGGAGGTCACGTCGATCATCAACGGCGTCTCCTCGCTGCGCCAGCTGGAGACGAACGTCGCCTCCACCGAGTGGGACATCTCCGACGAGGACATGGCGCGCATCAACGCCGCCATCGCCGAGTTTGAGGACATGTGACGGATTCACCCAACGAGCATGGGACGGGAGCTTTGCACAGCTTCCCGTCCCTTTTCTGCATCTTTCGGCATTTTGCCCTTGACATGGAGTGAACTCCATGCTGTA
>CAMBWJ010000354.1 GCA_945871545.1 uncultured Clostridia bacterium
ATGGAGGACATCCTCAACCGCCTCTACATCGACACCGAGCTCTGCGGCGACACCTTGACCTGCGAGGTTCCGGCCTTCCGTCAGGACATGGATCGCGAGGCCGACATCGCCGAGGAAGTGCTGCGCATGTACGGCTACGACCACATCCCGTCCACGCTGATGAACGGCGTGACCATGGCGGGCCGCCGCAGCGAGAGCATGGCCTTCAACGACCGCGTGAAGCGTGCGCTGGTGGGCATGGGCCTCTACGAGATTCTGAACTATTCCTTCATCAGCCCCAAGTGGATCGAGAACCTGGGCATCGCCGAGGACGATCCGCGCCGCAGCGCCGTGGTGCTGCGTAATCCCCTGGGCGAGGATACCTCCGTGATGCGCACCAGCATGGTTCCCTCCATGCTGAACACCATCGCCAACAACCTCAACCGCGGCAACGCTGCGGGCAGGCTGTTCGAGCTGTCCAAGACCTTCCAGCCCGCAGCCGCCGGTGAACTGCCGGTGGAGAAGCACGTGCTGGTGCTGGGCATGTTCGGCAATGATGTGGACTTCTACACCGTGAAGAACGCCTGCATGTGGCTGATGCAGACCTTCGGTGTGACTCCTGCAATCGCAGCCGGCGGCGACAGCTACTATCATCCGGGCCGCAAGGCGGTGCTGACCTCCGGTGACGTGCAGCTGGCCCAGCTGGGCGAGATCCATCCCGACGTGGCCGAGCGCTTCGGCATCGAGGCCCGCGTGTATGTCGCGGAGATCGATCTGGACGCCCTGCGCCCGCTGGAAGTGCCCCTCTACGGCGTGAAGCCCCTGCCGAAGTACCCCGCCGTCACCCGCGACATCGCGCTGGTGGTGGACGAGAAGGTGGGCGTGGGCACCATGCTGGAGACCATCAAAAACTCCGGTGGCAGGACGCTGGAGAGCGTACAGCTGTTCGACATCTATCGCGGCGAGAAGCTGGGCGCGGACAAGAAGTCCGTGGCCTACGCCCTGTCCTTCCGCGCGTCCGACCGCACTCTCACCGATGAGGAGATCGCTGGATCCATGGCGAAGATCCTCAAGGCCGTCGAGGCCGAGTACGGCGCGGAGCTGCGCTAAAGAAAATCCATCCCTGCGCCGCCATCGCTTCAACGGTGGCGGCGCAGTCTGTCTGCGGAGTGGGGAAATGCAATACGAAAACATCTGCCGGGGAAGCTTCCTCTCCCGCCCGAACCGCTTCATCGCCGTGGTGGAGATCGACGGCGTGGAGCAGCGCGTGCACGTGAAGAACACCGGGCGCTGCGCCGAGTTGCTGGTGCCGGGCAACACCGTCTATCTGGAAAAGAGCGCAAACCCGAAGCGCAAGACCGCCTACGATCTGATTGCGGTGGAGAAGCGCACGCCGGAGGGCACGCGGCTCGTCAACATGGACTCCATGGCCCCCAACCGGGCGGCGGGGGAGTGGCTGTCGGCGGGCGGTCTGGGCGCGATCGAAAACCTGCGCGCCGAGGCGACCATCGGCGACTCCCGCTTCGATTTCGCAGGAGAGCAGGACGGTCGCCGGGTGGTGATCGAGGTCAAGGGCTGCACGCTGGAGGAAAACGGCATCGCGCGCTTTCCCGATGCGCCCACGCTGCGGGGCGTGAAGCACCTGCGGGGCCTTGCGGCGCTGGCGCTGGCGGGCTGCCGCTGTGCGGTGCTGATCGTGATTCAGATGAAGGGTGTGCACGTCTTTCAGCCCAACTGGGCGACCCATCCGGAGTTCGGCGAGACCCTGATCGAGGCACGGGACGCGGGCGTGGAGATCGTCGCGCTGGACTGCCGGGTGGTCCCCGGAACCGTGGAGATCGACGCGCGCGTTCCGGTGGATCTGTCCCGACCACAGAATCGCCTGAAAATCTCGCCTTGACGGGAATTGTTAAGTATTGTATAATGAGGTATGGGCCTTGACGAGGTCCGTGGCCATAATACAATGCGCAGATGGGTCGTCAGGAGACTGACGGCCCGTTTTATGCGTTGAAATTGAGGAGATAAAAGCATGAAAACCGACGTTGTCATCATCGGCGCCGGCCCCGCCGGCATCTTTACCGCGCTCGAACTGATCCGCAAGGGCAGCAAGAAGAAGATCACCATCTGCGAGAAGGGCGCGGCCATCGAGAACCGCCGCTGTCCCAAGTCCAAGACCCGCCAGTGCGTGAACTGCAAGCCCTACTGCCACATCACCACCGGCTTCTCCGGCGCGGGCGCGTTCTCCGACGGCAAGCTGTCGCTGTCCTGCGAGGTGGGCGGCGACCTGCCCACGCTGATCGGCGAGGACCTGGCCCAGGAGACCATCAACTACGCCGATTCCATCTATCTGGAGTTCGGCGCGGACACCCATGTGGAGGGCGTGGGCAACAGCGAGGAGGTCAAGCAGATTCGCGCAAGGGCGATTCAGGCGGGCCTGAAGCTGGTGGACTGCCCGATCCGCCACCTGGGCACCGAGAAGGCCCAGCAGATCTACTATGCCATCGAGCAGTATCTGCTGAACAACGGCGTGGAGATTCTGTTCGGCTGCGAGTGCCAGAATCTTATTCTGGAGGACGGCGTGTGCAGGGGCGTACAGGTGGTGTGCAAGGGCGAAGAACTTGAAATCTTCGCTGAGCGCACCGTGGTCGCCACGGGACGTCGCGGCGCGGACTGGCTGGAGCGCATCTGCGCCGAGCACAACATCGCCCATCAGCCCGGCACCGTGGACATCGGCGTGCGCGTGGAGTGCCGCAACGAGATCATGGAGAAGGTCAACGAGGTGCTCTACGAGTCCAAGCTGATCGGCTATCCCAAGCCCTTCAAGAACAAGGTGCGCACCTTCTGCCAGAACCCCGGCGGCTTCGTCAGTCAGGAGAACTACGACAACAACCTTGCCGTGGTCAACGGCCACTCCTACAAGGACCTCAAGTCCAACAACACGAATCTTTCCATCCTCTGCTCCCACAACTTCTCCGTGCCCTTCAACCAGCCCATCGCCTACGCCCAGAAGGTGGGCGAGCTGACGAACATGCTGGGCGCGGGCCACATTCTGGTGCAGCGCTTCGGCGACAT
>CAMBWJ010000355.1 GCA_945871545.1 uncultured Clostridia bacterium
CAGTCCCTGATCATCACCGGCAAGGGCATGGCCGCCATCTTCGTGGTCATGATCGCCATCTACCTGCTGATCGCCCTGATCCGGAAAGTGTTTTGATTCCGGGAAATGTTGCGCGCCAGTCCGAAAGGACTGGCGCTATTTTGTGCACGGAGAATGCGGTTCCTCTACGATTTCAAACAATTCCGGAAAATACAGATAATCTTCATTGGTTTCATCTACAATGCGATACAGCCCGCGCTCTACGGAAACCACATCGTAGACCTTATCGTGCAACAGACCGAGCGGGTCGCTTTCTCCAAGATACCTTGCCTTCACTTATCCTCCGGCTCCTTCGATTCGGGTTCTGGTTCAAGATCATCGGATTCGCATATTGGAAGGAAGTCTTCCTGGGTCTGATCGTCCAGCTCGACGATATAGTATTGCAGACCATTGCTGATGCCTTCATCCACGATCGTTCCGATCAATCCCTTCGATTTGATTCTCACATGATCATACAGCTCCAATTGCTTCTCCCTTCTGTACACACCGCACAGCATCGCCTCTTCAGGGTGCGATGTCAAATACACTCCAGCTCATCATCCCAGCAGTTTGGCAATCCGTCCCAGAAATGGTCATCGTCGAGGAGTTTGATGTTGTCGAGCTCGACGGTGAAGTAATGTCTGCCATTGACAGTGCCTTCATCCACAATCGTTCCTCTTTGACCGCTTGCCTTGATGATTACATTGTCAAACAATTTCATTTGTTCCTTCTTTCAACGTGCACTGCACAGCATTTTCTTGGCGGGGGTTGATATGTTCATTGTAGCAGATCCACTGGACTTGTCAAGCCACATTCTCCGGCGCAGCGTGCATTCCCCCTGATATGAAAGTTTGCTCCCCAGCTGTCATCGGACAGTTGGGGAGCCTGTTCATTCAGATGGACGTTTCGTTCCGATTCATGCCTTCTCCACGGGCAGGCAGATTTCGGTGACGAACTCGTCGGGGTTCTGCGTCTCGTGGGGGCTGACGTGATAGATGTAGAAGGCGGGGCCGCAGAAGGCGTAGCCGTTGTCGCGCACCCATGCGGCCACGGCGGCGCTCACCTCGCCGATGAGGTGGTAGCCGCCCCGATAGGTGGCGGAGGCCACGGTCACGGCGGGCAGGGTCCTGAACTGCACGTGCTCGGTGTCCGGGTAGGAGCCCTTCACGCTCTTCTGCACCTCCACGTCCACGTCGGCCTCCTTGTACTCGCCGTCGTGGAACACGGCGCAGCAGATGCAGGGGTCGCCGTCGACGATGTGCAGCGGCGCGGTCTCCCGCATCAGCGTCTCCCACAGCACGCCCTCGCAGTCGTAGCGGGGCAGAATCTGCCGCACGCAGGCGGCGTTGCGCTCGGGTATGGTCTTGAGATTGACATTGTACTGCATTGCATGATTCTCCTCTCTCAGGTTACGTCGCAGGGATTCCAGCAGCCGCAGCTGGCGCTCCACCTCCTGCTTTTGGCAGCGCAGCTCCCCTTCGCGGCAGGCGAACAGCCGCTGAAGGGAGGGTGCGTCCCCACCGCAGGCGAGTACCTCCGAGATGGCGCTCAGGCCGAAGCCCATGTCCCGCAGCGCGGCGATCCGCCCCGCCAGCGGCAGCTGATCCTCGCCGTAGTAGCGGTAGCCGGTGAACGCGTCGATGCGCACGGGCCGCAGCAGGCCGATCTCGTCGTAGTGGCGCAGCATGCGTATGCTGATTCTGGATAGCTTGGAGAATTCCCCGATTTTTAGCATGGTTTGCACCTCGCACATGCGAATTTTTGAGCTCAGGAGCATTATAGATGCTGACACAGTGGGAGAGTCAAGGGGGAAATGCAAAAAAATGAAGTCGCCTCAAAACAAAATATAGTTTTGACACGGTTCCACAACGGCGGGGTGAGGGCACCCCGCCCTACGGCACAGAACGAATATGAGGTATTCCCCAGAACCGGACGCAAGAAATCCAGTTCATTCTGGCCGAACTGGATTTCGTGATTTAGTCTGCAATTCCAAGCGGATAGGAACATAGCAAATCGCCCCCATGATCTACGGGGGCGATTTGCGTTCGCTTAAACCGCGTTAGCGATGTGGCAGCGGGCCCTGCCCGCCGCCGGCGGGGATGTCGCCCACGCCGCTGAGGATGTGGGTCGGGCGGTAGGGATACTTGTCCACGTCCTCCCGGGCGGTGCAGCCGGAGAGCACCAGCACGGTGTCCAGACCGGACTCCATGCCCGCGATCACGTCGGTGTCCATGCGGTCGCCCACCATCACCGCGTCCTCGGAGTGCACGCCCAGCATCTTCAGGCCCGTGCGCATCATCAGCGGATTGGGCTTGCCCATGAAGTAGGCCTGCTTGCCGGTGGCCAGCTCCACGGGGGCGACCAGCGCCCGGCAGGCGGGGGCGATGCCCTCCTCCACGGGGCCGGTGAGGTCGGAGTTGGTGGCGATGAGCCGCGCGCCGTTCATCACCAGCCGCACCGCCTTGGAGATGACCTCGTAGTTGTAGCTGGCGGTCTCGCCCACGATCACGTAGTCGGGATCCACGTCGTTCATGGTGATCCCGCAGTCGTAGAGCGCATTGAGCAGGCCCGGCGCGCCGATGACGAAGGCGGTGCAGCCGGGGGCCTGGCGGCTGAGGAAGTGGGCGGTGGCCAGGGCGCTGGTGTAGAAGTGCTCCTCGCCCACGTCCAGACCCATGCGCAGCAGCTTCTGGCGCAGTTCCTTGGGGGAGCGTTCGCTGGAGTTGGTGAGGAAGAGGAACTTCTTGTCCTCCTGATTGAGCCAGGCCACGAACTCCTTCACGCCGGGCAGCAGCTGGTTGCCGCGGTAGATCACGCCGTCCATGTCGCAGATGAAGCCCTTCTTGCTCCGCAGAATGTTGAGATCAGACATACAATATTCCTCCGTTTTCCTGAATGTGAACCGAACTTCTGTACCCAAGATCAGTTCAATCTCAAGAATGCCTGTCGGCAATATCAAAAAAACCAAACCCGTCGGGATGGACGGATCTGGTTTTCAGAAAAATCAGTTCTTGCCGCTGGTTGCGCGCA
>CAMBWJ010000356.1 GCA_945871545.1 uncultured Clostridia bacterium
CGTTGGCCACGAAGCGGCCCTCGCCGTGGGAGATCGGGATGGTGAACACGTCGCCGATGTTGGCGTACATCATCCACGGGCTCTTGTTGGAGGCCACGCGGGTGTGCACCAGGCGGCTCTGATGGCGGCCGATGTGGTTGAAGGTCAGCGTGGGCGCATCCTCGGTGGCCTCGCGGATCTCGCCGTAGGGCACCAGGCCCAGCTTGATCAGTGCCTGGAAGCCGTTGCAGATGCCGCCGATCAGGCCGTCGCGGGCCTGCAGCAGGCGTGCGACCTCGTCGGAGACCACGCCGTTGCGGAAGAAGGCCGTGATGAACTTGCCGGAGCCATCGGGTTCGTCGCCGCCGGAGAAGCCGCCGGGGATGAAGATGATCTGGCTCTGGGCGATGCGGCGCGCGAATTCTGCGGCGGATTCCGCAACGTCCTTGGCGGACAGGTTGCGCACCACCAGCACGTCGGCCTTCGCATCGGCATTCTCGAACGCCTTCAGCGTGTCGTATTCGCAGTTGGTGCCGGGGAACACGGGGATCAGCACGCGGGGCTGGGCAATGTGCATAGCGGCGCTGCGCTTCTCCACGCAGTTGTAGCTGTACGTGCGCGGGGCGGCGTAGTCGCGCTCCACGGTGGCCTTGAACACGCCGTTGAGCTTGCCCTCGTAGGCGGCTTCGACCTCGGCCATGTCCGCACGCGCGCCGTTCAGCGTCAGAGCGTAGTCGGAGACAGTCTCGCCGATCTTCTCCGCGCCGTCAGCGGCTGCGTACTCCACCAGGAAGCTGCCCACTGCGGGGGCGAAGAGGTCCGCGTCGGTGGCGATCTTCGCTCCGATGCGGTTGCCCAGGCTCATCTTCATCAGCGCCTCGGCAGCGCCGCCGAAGCCCAGCGCCCAGGCGGACACGATCTCACCGGAGGCGATCTTCTCGGCAACCAGATCGAAGGTGTCCCGCAGGGACTGCACCTCGGGCAGGTCGTTCGGGCGGGTTGCGGGGCGGATCAGACCGATGGCGTGGCCTGCAGCTTTGAATTCGGGGGAGATGACGCGGGCGGAGTCGCACACCTGCACGGCGAAGGAGACCAGCGTCGGCGGCACGTGCATCTGCTCGAAGGAGCCGGACATGGAGTCCTTGCCACCGATGGCGGCGATGTCCAGGTCAAGCTGCGCATCCAGCGCGCCCAGCAGTGCAGACAGCGGACGGCCCCACTTCTCGGCCTCGCCGGTCATGCGCTCAAAGTACTCCTGGAAGGTCAGGTGCGCGCCGCGCCAGCCAGCGCCGGCGGCCACCAGCCGCGCCACGGACTCGACCACGGCCTGATAGGCGCCCAGATACGGGCCCTTCTCGCCAAGGCAGGGATGGAAGCCGTAGCTCATCACCGAGGCGGTCTCGGCATTCTTATCCGGCAGCGGGATCAGGGAGGCCATGGCCTGGGCCGGGGCCTTCTGATACCTGCCGCCGAAGGGCATCAGCAGGGAGCACGCACCGTTGGTGGAGTCGAAGCGCTCCGCAAGGCCACGGCGGGAGCAGAAGTCCAGACTGCCCGCCATCTCCTTGATGCGCTCGGGGAAGGACGCGTCGCAGGTCGGGCGTGCGTAGGGCTGCTGGGGCTCCACGCGCACGTCGGCGTACTTGGGCGCGCCGTTGGAATTCAGGAATTCGCGGCTCATGTCCACGATGGTGCGGCCGTTCCACTCCATCACCATGCGCGGGCTCTCGGTGACCACGGCAACGGCGGTGGATTCCAGGTTCTCCTCGTCCGCCAGCGCGCGAAAGGCGTCCACGTCCTCGGGCGCGAGCACCACGGCCATGCGCTCCTGGGATTCGGCGATGGCGATCTCGGTGCCGTCCAGACCCTCGTACTTCTTGGGAACCGCGTTCAGGTTGATCTTCAGGCCGTCGGCCAGCTCGCCGATGGCCACGGACACGCCGCCCGCGCCGAAGTCGTTGCAGCGCTTGATGAGCTTGGACGCCGCAGGATTGCGGAACAGGCGCTGGAGCTTGCGCTCCTCGGGGGCGTTGCCCTTCTGCACCTCCGCGCCGCACTGGGTCAGGGAGGACACGGTGTGGGACTTGGAGGAGCCCGTTGCGCCGCCCATGCCGTCGCGTCCGGTGCGACCGCCCAGCAGGATCACCACGTCGCCGGGGGCGGGCACTTCGCGGCGCACGTTCTCTGCCGGAGCTGCGCCGATCACCGCGCCGATCTCCATGCGCTTGGCCGCGTAGCCGTCGTGGTAGATTTCATCCACGAGGCCGGTGGCCAGGCCGATCTGGTTGCCGTAGGAGGAGTAGCCCGCCGCCGCGCCGGTGACCAGCTGCTTCTGGGGCAGCTTGCCCTTCAGGGTCTTTTCGATGGGACGGGTGGGATCGGCAGCGCCGGTGACGCGCATCGCCTGATAGACGTAGGCGCGCCCGGACAGCGGATCGCGGATCGCGCCGCCGATGCAGGTGGCCGCGCCGCCGAAGGGCTCGATCTCGGTGGGATGGTTGTGGGTCTCGTTCTTGAACAGCAGCAGCCAGTCCTGCTTCTCGCCGTCCACCACGGCCTCCATCTTGATGGTGCAGGCGTTGATTTCTTCAGATTCGTCCAGATCGGTCAGCAGCCCGCGGGCCTTCAGTACCTTTGCGCCGATGGTGCCCACGTCCATCAGGGTCACGGGCTTGGTGCGGCCGATCTCTGCGCGGGCGGCCTGATAGCGCTGCCATGCGGCCTCCACGTCCGCGTCCTCGAAGGAGACGTTGGTCAGCTCGGTCAGGAAGGTGGTGTGGCGGCAGTGGTCGCTCCAGTAGGTGTCGATCACGCGCAGCTCGGTCATGGTGGGGTCGCGGTGCTCGCTGCGGAAGTACTGCTGGCAGAAGGCCAGGTCGTTGAAGTCCATGGCCAGGCCATATTGCTTCAGCATGCCGCGCAGGGCATCCTCGTCCGCATTGATGAAGCCGGTGAGGGTGGCGACGGTCTCGGGCAGGTCGTACTGCATCTTCAGCGTTTCAACCGCGTCCAGCGAGGCCTCGCGCTTCTCCACGGGGTTGATCAGATAATTGCGGATGGCGG
>CAMBWJ010000357.1 GCA_945871545.1 uncultured Clostridia bacterium
TGTTGTGCAGGCGGTCGGCCAGCTTGATCAGCACCACGCGGATGTCCTTGGCCATCGCCAGGAACATCTTGCGCAGGGTCTCCGCCTGGGCCTCCTCGCGGGAGGCGAAGTTCAGTTGGCTCAGCTTGGTCACGCCGTCCACCAGCAGCTCGACCTCCTGGCCGAACTCTTGGCGGATGGTCTCCTGGGTCACGCCGTCCACATCCTCCACGCAGTCGTGCAGCAGGCCCGCGGCGATGGTGGTCGCGTCCAGCATCAGGTCGGTGAGGATCACCGCCACCGCGCAGGGATGGCTGAAGTAGGGCTCGCCCGACTTGCGCTTCTGATGCTCGTGGGCCTTCTCCGCGTACTGGTAGGCCCGGCGCACCAGATCCATGTCGTCCTCCGGATGGTACTTGCGTATCCGGCGGATCAGATCTTCCACGCTCATATAGCCCTGTTCTGCATTACCGGTCATGTGCGCACCCTCCTTTGGTCGTTTTCTTCAATGCTTCGATGGCGCGCCAGAGCGCGCTGGATTGGGGATCGGTCTTTCTCACCGGGGGAACCTGCATCGCAAAGGGCTTCTCTCGCACCTCGATCAGCTGCATGTCCATCAGCGCCAGGAGAGATGCATGGCAGGCGGTCATCGGCAGCTGCGCCTCCTCGCCCAACTGATGGGTCAGCGCCTCCCAGCCGGAGAAATGCAGCGGGCGGCGGCTGAGGTGCAGCGCGGCGCGGTAGACCTCGCGCATCTGATCCACGTCCGGCAACTCCCGCCAGAGCGGCTCCTCCCAGTCGAGGGAGAGCAGCTCCACGTCGGGGATTTCCACTTCAGGCGCCGCGGGAAGCCCCGCCAGCACCAGATGTCGCAGCGCCCTCGGAAAGCCGTCCAGGCGCTCCGGGCAGACCGCGATTGCGTTGAACGCCCGCACATCCTCCGGCAGCGCGCCGATGGACAGATCCAGCGGGCAGTCCGCCAGCGCGGCGCGAAGCTGCTGTGCGGCATCCAGACTGGCGCAGAGGATCCAGGTTCCCTGCACCCCGCGATGCAGCAGCGCCCGCAGGGCATCCAGGTCGATGCGCTGCGGACAGTCCATGCGATGATACCTTCTATTATAGAACAATTCTGTTAAGAATTTGCGCTGCTTCTCGCCTTCGGAGTCCCGATTGGCCGCAATTTGTGCATGGACGTCGGATTCGCGCAGCGCGCACAGCCGCAGCTGCACGTCCGTGCGCCCGTTCCACACGTTGAGCTGAGGCGTGAACAGAATCTCCGCCGCGTCGCCCAGGCGATTTGCCAGCTTTCCCGCGCCGAAGAACACGCCCGTGCGCCGCACGCCGTGCTCCGAGGCAACCAGCCGCAGATGCGCGCCCTGCGCCCCGATGGCGCGCGCCTCGATGAGCTGCACAGCCGTTCGGAACACCGGCTCGGGGTTCCCACAGCCGGTGGGCTCCAGCGCCTGCATCTCGCGGACAAAGGCCTCGCTGCACTCAGTAAGCGACACGTCGATGTCGTACTCCGCCATGGGGAGGTAGGCCTCGGCGGGGGCATTCTGAAACAGGTACTTATCCAGCGCCGCCTGGAGCGCGTCAAAGTTCTCAGATCGCAGCGTCAGCCCCGCCGCCTGGCGGTGTCCGCCGTAGCGCTCCAACAGCTCGGATGCTGAGGACAGCGTCTCGTAGATGTCCACGCCCTCGATGCTGCGGCAGGAGCCGGTGAGCACGCCGTCGTTCTCGGCAAACACGATGGTCGGGAAGTTGTACTCCTCCCGCAGGCGCGAGGCGGTCAGGCCGATCACACCGGGGTTCCAGCCCGCGCCCCGCACCATCAGAATGCGATGGGCAGAAAAATCGAAATCCCTGAGCTGCTCCTCGGCAGCGGCGCGAATCTCGCGCTCCACGCTCTGCCGCCGGGCGTTCTCCTGCTCCAGCTCGTCCGCTTGGGCCACCGCCAGAAAGGGATCCTCCTGGGTCAGCAGCTCAAAGGACCGCCGCGCGGAGCCCAGCCGCCCGCCCGCGTTCAGTCGCGGCGCGATGCGGAAGGCAATCCCCTCGCTGGTCAGCGTGCCCGGCTCGATGCGGGCGCTCTCCATCAGCGCCGCAAGTCCCGGTCGGACATGGCCCGAATTGATGCGCTTCAGGCCCAGGTACACGATGGCGCGGTTCTCGCCGGTGAGCGAAACCACGTCCGCCACGGTGGCGATGGCCGCCAGATCGATGCGCGCCATAGCCGCTTCCTCGCCGCCCAGCGCGTGTACCAGCTTGAAGGCCACGCCCGCGCCGCAGAGCCAGGGGAAGGGATAGTCGTTTCTGAGGGGATTGACCACCGGGCAGTCCGGCAGGATCTCGCCGGGGCGGTGGTGGTCGGTGACGATGCAGGTAAGGCCCAGCGACTTGGCCAGCTCAATCAGCTCGTGGGAGGCCACGCCGCAGTCCACCGTGACCAGCAGCTCCGCGCGTTCGGCGATCTCCCGGATCGCGCCCTCGTTCAGACCGTAGCCCTCGCTGTGGCGGGAGGGCAGGTACACCTCCACCTCCGCGCCGACCTCGCGCAGATAGCCGGAGAGGATGGCCGAGGCGCACACGCCGTCCACGTCGTAGTCGCCGTAGACGCAGATGCGTTTTTCCCCGTCGATGGCGGCGCGGATGCGCTCCGCCGCCTCGGGCATGTCGCTGAGCAGCAGGGGATCGTGCAGCTGATCCTTCCCGGGATGCAGGAAGGCCTGCGCTTCCTCAACGGAGGCCACGCCGCGCTGCATCAGCAGGCGGTGCAGCACGGGGGACATGCCCTCCGGGCGCGGAAAATCGCAGCGCGCAAGCGATCTCTGCACATAGCGCAGCATGTCCATCCCTGCCTTTCGTAAGTGAAGCGTGAATAACGAAATCAGGAACCGGCGCAAGGGTCGATTCCTGATTGAAAATACCTGGGGAAATTAGGCCTTCTTCTGTGCCTTGCGCGCGTTGCGCTTCTCCATCCACATGGCCCAGACCTGGCCGCTCAGCAGAACGGAGGAATAGGTGCCGGCCAGCATGCCCACGATCAGCGGGAATGC
>CAMBWJ010000358.1 GCA_945871545.1 uncultured Clostridia bacterium
GATCATAGACGCTCCGGGCAGAGAACTTCGTGCCTTCGCCACGGAGAATGCAGATGATTCTTTCTCCGCCGTTCAGGTCAAAATGGTTGTGGGATGTTTCTCCTAAGATTCCTGCTTTCCCTATGGAGTATTTCACAAGAATGTGGTATGGTTATACCAGGATCAAGCAAGACCGGCATATGGGGGGAAGGAGAGCGGTTATGATCGTTCAGGGTCAATGGATTGCTGCACCGCTGCAAGACACAGATGCGGTGCCGGTGTTTTTCAAATCGTTCAGAGCAGAGAAGCGGATTCACCGGGCGACGCTCACGATTACGGCGCTGGGCGTGTATGAGGCGTGGCTGAACGGAAGCCGCGTCGGGCAGTTTGTGCTTGCGCCGGGCTGGACGTCCTACGCGCATCGCCTGCAGGTGCAGCGCTATGACGTGACGGCGCAGCTTGAAAAAAGCAACGAGCTCGCCGTGCTGGTTGGGCGGGGATGGTTTTCCTCCCCGATCGGATTCAGCGATGAGCTTCGGCGCGCGGGACAAAGCCGTCCGCGCGCGCTGCTCGCGTGGCTGTGCCTGGAGGATGAGGACGGAGAGAAGACGGTCATCGGCACGGACGAATCGTGGCTCTGCCGCGAGAGCGCCATCCGCAAGAGCGAAATCTACGACGGCGAGACGTTCGACGCGACGTTTGCTTCGCCCGCGCCCGTTCCTGCGCAGGCGCTCGACTATCCGTACGACGCGCTGATCGAGCAGGAAGGCGAGGAGGTTCGCGAGCAGGAGCGCGTGCAGGCGCAGCGGGTCTTCACCACCCCGCAGGGGGACGTCATGGTGGACTTCGGTCAGGAGGTGACCGGCTATGTGGCGTTCTCCGTCCCGGCGAAGCAGGGGGACGAGGTGCTCATCCAGCACGCCGAGGTGCTTGACAGGGATGGCAACTTCTACAACGAAAACTACCGCTCGGCGAAGGCGGAAATCCGCTACACCTGCAAGGAAGGGATGAACGTCTACCATCCGCGCCTCACGTTCTACGGCTTTCGGATGATTCGCCTGGCGAAATGGCCGCAGCGCGTGGAGGACATACGCCCGGAGCAGTTTACGGCGATTGCCGTGTACTCCGCCATCCGCCGGACGGGCCATGTCGCCTGCTCGAATCCCAAGCTGAATCAGCTCTTCTCCAACGTGCTTTGGGGGCAGCGCGGCAATTTCCTCGACGTGCCGACGGACTGCCCGCAGCGGGATGAACGCCTGGGCTGGACGGGCGACGCGCAGGTCTTCTGCAAGGCGGCCTCCTATCACTACGATGTGTACCGGTTCATGCGCAAGTGGCTGCACGACCTCGCTGCAGACCAGATGGCGCAGGGCGGCAAGGTCGGGCATGTGATTCCCGATGTGCTTCACAGCGAGAAGGGCTCCGCCGCATGGGGCGACGCGGCGACGATCATCCCCTGGCAGCTGTACATGAGCTACGGTAAGGATGAAATCCTTGCGGAGCAATTCGCGTCCATGCGCGCATGGGTGGACTATATCACAAGGTCGACGACCACGCCAAATCTGTGGACGGGCGGCGAGCACTATGGTGACTGGCTGGCGCTGGATGCGCCGCAGGGCAGCTACAAGGGCTCGACGCGGGAGGATTTCATTGCCTCCGCGTTCTACGCGCATTCAACGGAGCTGGTGATCCGCGCCGGCCGCGTGCTGGGCGAGGATGTCAGCGAGGTTGAGGCGCTGCATGCGCGCATTGTCGCCGCCTTTCATCGGGCATATCCGGAGTACCGCACGCAGACGGAGTGCGTGCTGGCGCTGCACTTCGGGCTTGCGGAGGATGAAGAGGCCGTGGCACAGAAGCTCTGTGCGCTGATTGAGCAGGCAGGCCGCATGGAGACGGGCTTCGTCGGCACGCCGTATCTGCTGCATGTGCTCTCGCGGTACGGTCATACCGATCTGGCGTACAGGCTCCTGCTGCGGGAGGCATATCCCTCGTGGCTCTACGCCGTGGATAAGGGCGCGACGACCGTCTGGGAGCACTGGGACGGCATTCTTGAAAACGGCGACTTCTGGTCGAGCGACATGAACAGCTTCAACCACTATGCCTATGGCTCTGTGATCGACTGGGTGTATGAGCGATCTGCGGGCATCCGGCCCGCCGCGCCCGGCTTTGCGCGCGTGATGGTCGCGCCGGAGCCGACGGACGCGCTCGACTGGCTGGAGGCGTCCATCGATACGCCGCACGGGCGCGTGTCGAGCCGGTGGGTGCATGTGGACGGACGGATTCGCTATGACATCACGCTGCCGGTGCAGGGCGATGTCGTCATCGACGGCGCGGCGTGCGTGCTGGCGCCGGGCAGCTATGTGCTGTGGGATAAGGGTAAGGACTGAGGAAACCGCGCCGTAAAGCGCACGCTCGGGCGCGGCCTGCAGCCTGATTTGCATATGACAGGAAACCTCCCGATTTGCGGGGCAAAGCGCTGAACGGTGTTTGGCTCCGAAGCCGGGAGGTTTTTGTTCTGCTCAAAGGATCCCGGAGAAATCGATGGATCTGAGCGCTGTTCCCCGCTGACGGAGAATAAGCAAGAAAATGGCGTTCTACCGTAGAATCTGCCAAGGCGGTGGGGGCGTGAAGCGTAGTCAAGCCCTGGCGGCTCGCTGCAAATTCCCACGCACCGAGAAGAGTCTCGCCTGTCTGCTTGAGGAATCCTTCCGGCTTTATCTGGCCCGTTTTCTTGCCAGCGCCGAAGGGAAAGCGGTTCCCTGTGGGCGATGGCATATGTCTGCTGCGGGCTGCGCAGTTTTCATCGGCTTGTTGCAATATGAAACACCATTAATTCGATGTAAGGCAAAGAATTGTGTAATGTTTCAAATGGAAACATAACAAGGCGATGAAATCATAGAACTTTTTCCCAATTTTTGATATGATAAATATAGCAAAAAAGAAGTTCATCATCGTGTCACCGAGTGGGGAAAGGGGCCCTTGATTATGATACAGCTATTGATTATTGCGGACGATTTTACAGGAGCCATTGACACCGGCGTGCAGCTG
>CAMBWJ010000359.1 GCA_945871545.1 uncultured Clostridia bacterium
CCGAAAGAGTTTCCTGTATGTGTGTGCGGCAAAGTTTCCGATGCAGTGAAAGTGGTATGCCAGAGAGGCACTTATATGGAAGAAGAAGTTCCGTCAGGCCAAGGAACCATGAGCGCGGTAATCAGCCGAAAACCGGTGCAGGTGGAGGAAATCTGCCGGGAATTCCCGAATCAGGCCTATCCGGTCAACTACAATTGCCCGGGCCAGACCGTGGTCGCCTGCGCATCGGAAATCTTTGATGCACTGAGCGAGAAGGTCACGGCGGCGCGGGGCCGCATGATGCGCCTGAAGGTGGGCGGCGCGTTCCATACCCCCTGGATGGGCGACGCGTCCGCGGAGCTGGCGGAGTACCTGAAGGATCGCCCGCTCAATGCGACGAAGCTTCCGCTCTATGCCAACCTGAACGCGCAGCCCTACGGCGAAAACGGCGCGGAGTTGCTGACGAAGCAGATCTGCAATCCGGTGCGCTGGCAGCAGACCATCGAAAACATGATCGCTGCGGGCGTGGATACCTTCGTCGAGCTGGGCGCAGGCAAGACCCTCTCGGGCCTGATCCGCAAGACCAGCGCTGATGTGCGCGTGTTCAACGTGGAAAAGCCGGAGGACATCGATAAGCTGAGGGAGGGGATCGTCCATGAAGGGTAAGATCGCTCTGGTCACGGGCGGCTCCCGTGGCATCGGCCGCGCCATCGCGCTGAAGCTGGCCGAGGCAGGCTGCGATGTGGCGGTGCTCTATGCGGGCTGGAAGGACGCTGCGGAGGAGACCGTGCAGCAGCTGCAGGGACTGGGCGTGCGCGCAATCTGCGTGCAGTGCGACGTGTCCGATGAAAACCAGGCTGCCGCGGCCTTCAAGCAGGTCAGCGACGAGCTGGGCCTCCCGGACATCCTGGTCAACAACGCCGGCATCGTGCGCGACTGCCTGGCCATGCGCATGAGCGCCGAGAACTTCCGCGCGGTGCTGGACACGAACCTCACCGGCGCGTTCAACATGATTCACGCCTGTCTGCCGGGCTTTCTGCGCCGCAGATCGGGCCGTATCATCAACATCTCCTCGGTATCGGGCATGATGGGCAACCCCGGTCAGGCCAACTACGCATCCAGCAAGGCGGGCCTCATCGGACTGACCAAGACCATCGCCCGGGAGGTCGCTTCCCGAGGCATCACCGTAAACGCCGTCGCACCGGGCTTCATCGAGACGGACATGACCCGCTCCATGAACGAGGCTGCGCTGAACGCGGGTGTCGCACAGGTTCCCATGGGCCGCATGGGCCGTCCCGAGGACGTCGCCAACGCGGTGCGATTCCTGGCAAGCGACGAGGCAGGCTACATCACCGGCTGCGTCCTAAAGGTGGACGGCGGCATGTATATATAAGAAGCGTTTTCTTCTGCGCAACGCACGGATCAAATTGCTTCATCAGGAGGTACTATGAACAGAGTTGTCATTACCGGCATGGGCGCGATTTCGCCCATCGGCTGCGATATAGAATCGGTCTTTGAGAGCCTGAAAAACGGCGTCTGCGGCATCGGCAGGATCACCCGCTTCGATCCTTCGGACACGAAGATCAGTGTCGCTGCCGAGGTCAAGGATTTCAAGCCTGAAGATCACGGAATCGCCCGCGGCGACGCGCGGCGCATGGATCTCTTCACCCAGTATGCCATGGCTGCCGCCATTCAGGCGGTTGCGGACAGCGGCATCGAGGGCAAGGTGGAACCGGAGCGCCTGGGCGTGTACGTGGGCAGCGGCATCGGCGGCATCAGCACCATCCTCACGGAGTGCGACAAGCTCTTCAAGCGCGGCCCGTCCCGCATCTCTCCGCTGTTCGTGCCGATGATGATTTCCAACATCGCTGCGGGCAACATCGCCATCCGCTTCGGCTGCAAGGGTCCGAGCCTTCCGGTGGTGACGGCCTGCGCTACCTCCACCAACACCATCGGCGAGGCCTATCGCGCGATCCATCACGGTTATGCCGACGCGATCATCGCGGGCGGCAGCGAGGCCTCCATCAATGCGCTGGCAGTGGGCGGCTTCGCCAACTGCAAGGCGCTGACTGAGTCCGACGATCCCAATGCGGCGTCCCTGCCCTTCGACAAGCGGCGCGGCGGCTTCGTGATGGGCGAGGGCGCGGGCATCGTTGTGCTGGAGGAGTACGAGCATGCCATTCAGCGCGGCGCGCACATCTACGCCGAGCTGGCGGGCTACGGCAACACCTGCGACGCGTTCCACATCACCGCGCCGGCGTCCGACGGCGAGGGCGGGGCCCGCGCGATCCGCATGGCCTACGAGGAGATGAACTGCCCCGAGGGCAAGCTGTACATCAACGCCCACGGCACCGGCACCCACCTGAACGACTCCATCGAGACCATGGCCATCAAGAAGGCGCTGGGCGAGGAGCGTGCGCGCGAGGCGCTGATCAGCTCTACCAAGTCCATGACCGGCCACATGCTGGGCGCGGCGGGCGCGATTGAGTGCATCGCCTGCGCGCTGAGCCTGTCCAACGGCGTGATCTTCCCGACCATCCACCTCCAGGAGCCGGATCCGGAGTGCGACCTGAACTACGTGCCCAACGAGGCCCTGGAGGTTCAGGCGGATGCGGCGCTGTCCGTATCCCTCGGCTTCGGCGGTCACAACGCGGTCATCGCGCTGCGGAGGTGTGTATGAACATCCGTCAGATCCGGGAACTGGCCCAGATCGTTCGCGAGAACGGCCTGAGCGCGCTGGAAATCAGCGAAAATGACAGCAAAGTCCGCATCGAGTGCGCGCGCGGGGAGGTCGTTGTGGCTGCCCCCGCGCCCGCGCCGGTGCAGGTATCCGAAGCGCCCGCCCCGGTCGTCCGCGAGGAGTCCGGAGTGGACTTCAACCGCGTGCACGAGATCAAGAGCCCGATGGTGGGCGTGTTCTATGCCTCGCCCTCGCCCGATTCCAAGCCCTTCGTGGAGATCGGCCAGAAGGTGAAGAAGGGCGACGTGGTCTGCATCATCGAGGCCATGAAGCTGATGAACGAGCTGACCGCCGATCAG
>CAMBWJ010000360.1 GCA_945871545.1 uncultured Clostridia bacterium
CTCCATCTGTGCGATTTCGGGTTATCATCAACGTACGTGCGACAGCAGCTCCACGTCAGAAAATGAACGTCAACGCCTACCGATACCCATATCTTTTCATTCTTTCCATCGCCGTGGGTGCACACATAGCTACAGTCATAACATGTGGCGTTGGACATATTCCATCTGTGCGCCGCCTCCGCGACCACTACCTTGCCGCAGCCGCTGTACGCCTGCTTGTGCGTGGTCGCCGACGTTGAAATCCATTGCAGCGTGCAGCTGGAATCATGCACGGCCGGGTTCGTGTGGCTGGATGCGCAGGCAGAGCAGAACGCAGCAGTTGTGCACGTTGCGCCCTCGGGGGCATTTGTGCATCGGGAACCACAGTAAGTACAAACGCCAGCATTGTAGGAACCGTGCCCGCACACGTAGCTGCAAACCGTGCACACGCCGTTGCTCCAGTGGTGATCCTCAGTCGTTTTCTGAATGGGCAAACCGCAGCAGCGCCAAAACTGGGCATGAGCAGTCATATCATTTGGTCTCCATTCCTGCGTTCCTCCGACGTGGGTGCACGCAAGCTTACAGTCCGTGCATATGCCATTGGTCCATTTGTGCGCCGCCTCCGCGACCTCCAGCTTGCAGCCGCTCCACACGCCCTTGTGCGTGGTCGCAGTCGTCGTCCATTGCAGCGTGCAGCTGGAATCATGATAGCCATAATTTCTATACCGATATTTACAGACCGGGCATACGGCGCCCAGACACGTCGTACCATCGATATCATGTTCTTCCCACCTTATCGGTACGGAATAATCACAACTGTCGCATAGTGCACGAATGTCATGGCCAAAATTATCCGGGTTGGCATAATTTACAATGAGTTTACCCGGATCGCAAATTTCACAAGTCGAAAACATTTCCCCCAACTGCGGCTCCAGCGCCAGCGCCACGCCGCTCAGGCCGCTCAGCAGCAGGGCGGCGATCAAAAGATACGCAAGTCTTTTCTTCACAATGCTTCATCTCCTTTCAGGTCATTTCAAACGGTTACCTGTTCAAAGATAGAAGAAAGCCCTCCGGGATATTTCCCGGAAGGCTTGATCACCATGCGAATCAATAGCGGCTCTGACGATTCGCCTCGAAGCAGGCGCGGCAGTAAACCGGACGATCTCCGCGGGGCTGGAACGGAACCTGGGTGGGCTGGCCACAGCCATCGCAGATCACATCGTACATCTGACGCTCGCCACGGTTTGCGCCGCCATTCTGGGCGCGACGTGCCGCACGGCATGCCGGGCAACGGCCGGGCTCGTTCTGGAAGCCCTTATCCGCATAGAACTGCTGCTCGGAAGCGGTGAAAACGAATTCTGCGCCGCACTCACGGCATACCAAAGTCTTGTCTTCGAACATGGAAAATACCCTCCTAAATGTATGTGCCCATTCGACGTGTTTCCTTTGAGCCGAGTCCAATCTCATCGGTAGGCATTCCACCGGAGGGATACGGTATCGAAGTTCTCTAATCGGGGCTAGACGTATTATACCACAACCCACCCCCGCTTGTACAGCCCTTTTCCGATTTTTCCGGGGAGAATTTTTTGATTCCGTTTACAAAAGGGGCCTTTCTGTGGCCGGATTTACGCCTGTCCGTCAGCGCCGGACGGACGTTCGCCGCCTTCCGCCTTGCTGCGGGGCGCTTCGGCCCTCTCCGGCTTTGCAGCGGGCGCTTCGGCAGACTTCGGCGCGGGCCTTCCGTTCGCGGCGGGCTCCGCCTTCGGCGCGCCCTCGCCCTGCGGCTTCTCCGCGCCCTCGGCCTTGCCCTCGCCGCGCTTGCGGCCGCGACCGCCGCGCCTGCGGCTGCGCTTGTGCTCCTTCGGGGCCTCTGCCGCGCCCTCGCCCTCCTCGGCGGGCGCATCGCTGGTCTCCTTCAGCTTCTCCAGGAACTGGTCGGTGGACAGGTTCTTGGGGGCCTTCTGGTGGGGATAGCGCTTCTTCTTCGGCTCCTCCTCGGTCTCCTCGCTCTGCTCCGGGATGGGCGTGCGCTTGCCCTGGGGCTTGCGCTCCTGGGGCTTGGGCGCCTCGCGGATCGCCGGCGCGTCGTCCGGGCCGGGCTTGCGCACGTCGTCCATGGAATACTCGCGCACCTCGAAGCTGTCGTCGTCACCCACGCGGATGCGCACCTTCACCAGCTCGCGGATGGCGTTGATCTCCGTGATCACGCCCACGCCGTCGGGGGTCACGATGTCCTTGCCCACCCTCGGCACGCGCTTGAGGGTCTGCTCATAGGTGTCCTGCTCGTACTTCAGGCAGCACATGAGCCTGCCGCACAGGCCGGAGATCTTCGTCGGGTTCAGCGACAGGTTCTGCTCCTTCGCCATCTTAATGGACACCGGCTGGAAGTCGCCCAGGAACGCGCCGCAGCAGATGGGCCGCCCGCAGGAGCCCAGTCCGCCCAGCATCTTCGCCTCGTCGCGCACGCCGATCTGGCGCAGCTCGATGCGCATCTTGAACACGCTGGCCAGATCCTTCACCAGCTCGCGGAAGTCCACGCGACCGTTGGCGGTGAAATAGAAGATGATCTTGGAGTTGTCGAAGGTGTACTCCACGCTCACCAGCTTCATCTCCAGCTTGTGCCGCGCCACCTTCTCCTGACAGATGCGGAACGCCTCCTCCTCGCGGCGGGCGTTGTACTCCGCGCGCTGCTCGTCCTCCTCGGTGGCGATGCGCACCACCTTCTTCAGCGGAGAGACGATCTGCTCGTCGCTGACGGAGCGTGCGCCGGTCACGACCTCGCCGAACTCGACGCCGCGCGCCGTCTCCACCACCACGTTCTGGCCCGGCTTCGGCCAGAAGTCGCAGGGGTCAAAATAATATACCTTGCCCGCCTTCTTGAAGCGGACGCCGATCACTGTTGCCATTTGGTTGTTCCTCCCGTATCTTTAGCCGATCCCCCGGATGAGCTTGAAATCCATCGATTCCAGCACGTTCAGCCAGGACAGATTGGCGGAAAGCCGCTTTCGCGCGTCGATCACGCCGCGCAGCAGGGCGC
>CAMBWJ010000361.1 GCA_945871545.1 uncultured Clostridia bacterium
AGGCGCTGGTCACCGCCTGCCCGCTGTGCATGTACAACCTGAAGCAGAACGCGGGCGAACACGCGCTTCCGGTTTACTATTTCACCGAGCTGCTGGCTGAGGCGCTGGGTGTAAAGGAGGAACAGGCATGAACGCAAACGAACAGATGCTTCAGGAGACCGTGACGCGCATCAGCGGCGTAAACGTGCGCAAGTGCATGCGCTGCGGAAAATGCAGCGGCACCTGTCCCGCCTACGGCGAGATGGAATATCATCCGCATCAGTTTGTCTATATGGTGGAAAAGGGACAGATTGAGAAGCTGATGGCCTCCAAATCGCTCTACAAGTGCCTGACCTGCCTGGCGTGCGTGGATCGCTGCCCGCGCGGCGTGGAGCCGGCGAAGCTGGTCGAAGCCGTGCGCCTGATGGTCATCCGCCAGCAGGGCATGAATCACCTGAAGCCCGACGACCTTCCGGGCAAACTCGACGACGAAATCCCGCAGCAGGCGCTTATGGCCGCCATGCGCAAGTACAGCAAATAAAGGAGACGAATCAATATGCAGAGAATCGGCGTATTTGTTTGCTGGTGCGGCAGCAACATCGCGGCAACCGTCGACGTACAGGCGGTCGCCGAGGCGATGAAGCGCGAGCCGGGCGTGGTTTACGCCGCGAATTACCAGTATATGTGCTCCGAAGGCGGACAGAAGCTGATCTCCGACGCCATTCATGAATACAACCTGACGGGCGTGGTCATCTGCTCCTGCTCTCCCCGCATGCACGAAGCCACCTTCCGCAAGACCGCGCAGCGCGCCGGTCTGAACCCCTATATGGTGGAAATCGCCAACATCCGCGAGCATTGCTCCTGGATTCATAAGGACAAGGCCGAAGCGACGGAGAAGGCCATCATTCTGGCCCGCACCGCCGTCGCCAAGGTGCAGCTGAACGCGCCCCTCACCCCCGGCGAGAGCCCCGTGACCAAGCGCGCGCTCGTCATCGGCGGCGGTATCGCCGGCATTCAGACGGCGCTGGACATTGCCGACGCCGGCTTTGAAGTGGATATCGTCGAAAAGACGCCCACCATCGGCGGCCGCATGGCGCAGCTGGACAAGACCTTCCCCACCCTCGACTGCGCGGCCTGCATCCTGACCCCCAAGATGGTCGACTGCGCACAGAACGAGAAGATTCACATCTACTCCTACTCGGAAGTAGAATCGGTCAAGGGCTTCGTCGGCAACTTCACCGTATCGATTAAGAAGAAAGCCCGCTATGTCGATGAAAACAAGTGCACCGGCTGCGGCGAATGCACCACCAAGTGCCCGATGAAGAACGTCCCCAACGAGTTCAACCTCGGTATGGACAACCGCCGCGCCATCTACATTCCCTTCGCGCAGGCAGTTCCGAAGGTCGCCACCATCGACCCCAATTACTGCAATATGCTCAAAAACGGCAAGTGCGGTCTCTGTGCGAAAGTCTGCGGCGCAGGCGCCATCGACTACAAACAGCAGGATCAGATCGTCGAAGAGAAGTACGGCGCAATCGTCGTCGCGACCGGCTACAACCCCATCAAGCTGGATAAGTTCGATGAGTTTGGCTACTCCCTCTCCAAGGACGTTATCACCTCTCTCGAGTTCGAACGTCTGACCAATGCTGCCGGTCCTACCTCCGGCACCCTGCTCCGTCCTTCCGACGGCAAGCATCCCCACACCATCGTATTTGTACAGTGCGTCGGCTCCCGTGACACCTCCGGCTGCGGCAAGCCTTACTGCTCCAAGATCTGCTGCATGTACACCGCGAAGCACGCGATGCTGACCCGTGAAAAATATCCCGACACCGATGTTTATGTCTTCTACATCGACGTCCGCAGCCCCGGCAAGAACTACGATGAGTTCTATCGCCGCGCGGTTGAACAGTACGGCGTCCACTACATCAAGGGCATGGTCGGCAAGGTCGCGCCCAGAGCCGACGGCAAGATCATGGTTCAGGCATCGGACCTTTTGGCTGATGAACAGCTGCATATCGAAGCGGACCTCGTTGTCCTCGCCGCTGCGATCGAGCCGGATAAGTCCGCAAGACCGCTGGCCACCATGCTGACCGCATCGATGGACACCAACGATTTCTTCACCGAAGCCCATGCGAAACTCCGTCCTGTGGAAAGCCCCACGGCCGGTATCTTCCTGTCCGGCGCATGCCAGGGCCCGAAGGATATCCCGGACACCGTTTCCCAGGCCAGCGCCGCCGCTGCAAAGGTTATCGGCCTGCTGGTCAAGGATAAGCTGACCACCAACCCCTGTGTCGCGCAGTCCAACGAGATGATGTGCAACGGCTGCTCCAGCTGCGAGCGCGTCTGCCCCTACGGCGCGATTACCTATGTGGACAAGGAATTCCGGATGCCCGACAGAACCACCCGCGTTCGCCGCGTTGCTTCTGTCAATCCCGCGGTCTGCCAGGGCTGCGGCGCCTGCACCGTCGCCTGCCCGTCCGGCGCAATGGATCTGAAAGGCTTCTCGAACAGCCAGATTATGGCGGAGGTTGATGCAATATGCCAAATGAAGTAAAAGCTTTTAAGCCCAAAATCGTGGCGTTCTGCTGCAACTGGTGCTCCTACGCGGGCGCTGACCTGGCCGGTACCAACCGGCTGACCTATCCGGCAGACGTCAAGATCATCCGGGTACCCTGCTCCTGCCGTGTAAACCCGATGTTCATTCTCCGCGCATTCCAGAGAGGCGCCGACGGCGTTATCCTCTGCGGTTGCCATCCCGGAGACTGCCACTACACCAGTGGCAACTACTACGCAAGAAGAAGAATGACCCTGCTCTTCTCGATGCTGGATTACCTCGGCATCGAAAAAGAGCGCACCCGCGTCGAGTGGGTATCCGCCGCTGAGGGCGCCAAATTCGCCGCTACGATGAACGATTTCGTCGCGACCGTAACCGCTCTCGGTGAGAACAAGAGATTGGAGGACTTAAGATGCAAGGAATGATGATCAGCCGTGCAAAAGAGCTTCTCCAGGACGGCACCGTAAACCGCGTACTCG
>CAMBWJ010000362.1 GCA_945871545.1 uncultured Clostridia bacterium
TCGCGAGGATGGGAATCCCGGCGAGTCTGCGGTTCTCCAGCGCGCGGATGCGCCGGGTGGCCTCGTAGCCGTCCATCACCGGCATCTGAATGTCCATCAGGATCAGATCGTAGGCGCCGGGTGCGGAGGACGCGACCTTCTCCACCGCGATTGCGCCGTCCTCCGCCGTATCGAGAATAAAGCCATACTCGCCCAGGATCTCCAGCGCGATTTCGCGGTTCAGCTCGTTGTCTTCGACCAGCAGCAGGCGCTTGCCCTTGAAAGGCGAAACCTCCCTTGCAGCGGGGAGCGCATGCTCCGCCGCTGTCGCTTTGTCGGCCTCCGCACGCAGCGCCCGCCGCAGATCCGAGAGAAACAGCGGCCTTGCGCAGCAGGTGGTCGCGCCGGCGGACCGGGCCGCCTCCTCCAGCTCCGCATCGTCGCCGGCAGAGAAGATGACGATCGTGCGTTCGCTGTCCAGCCTGGAAATCTGCCGGATGAGCTCGACGCCGTCCATGTCGGACAGGCGGAGACCGACGATGCAGGCGCAGAATGCGTCGCCCTGAGCAATGGCTTCCCGGATGCGCCGGAGCGCCTCTCCGCCGGAACACGCATGCTCCGCGCGCATGCCCAGCTTGTGCAGCATTCCGGCGATGCTCAAGCCGTCGATGGAATCCTCCTCCGCCACCAGCGCCCTCCTCCCCGTCAGCCCGGGGATGTGCGCGGCGTCGCGCTGCTGGAGCCGCAGGGTGATGCAGACCACGAATTCCGTGCCCCTGTCCTTCTCCGTGCGAACCTCGATGGTGCCGCCCATCATGTCAATGATGCTCTTGGTGATGGCCATGCCCAGGCCGGTGCCCTGAATCCGGCTGACCGTCGAGGTGCGCTCGCGCTCGAAGGGCTCGAAGATCTTCTTCGCGAATTCCGGCGTCATGCCGATGCCGCTGTCTTTCACCCGAATCTCATAGCGTCCCTTGCCCTCCGGCGCATTGGGAAGCTGGGCGATGCGCACGGACACCCTGCCGCCCTCGGGCGTAAACTTCACCGCGTTGGACGCGAGGTTCAGCAGCACCTGACTCAGGCGCGTCTTGTCGCAGAACACGTCCTCGTCCATCACATTCCGGGCGTCCATGCTGAGCTCCAGATGCTTGACGTGAATCTGACCGCTGATGATGGTTTTGAGGTCGTGGAGCATCTCGGAGAGGTTGACCTCCGTCTCCTCCAGATGGATCTTTCCGCTCTCAATGCGGCTCATATCCAGCACGTCGTTGATCAGGG
Organism: uncultured Clostridia bacterium; assembly: GCA_945871545.1. The sequence continues at coordinate 1,258 of CAMBWJ010000362.1, forward strand.
ACAGCAGGTGGTTGCCGGAGGCGAGGATCTTGTCCAGATAATCATTCAGCTTGTCCCGCCTGTCGATGTTCGCCCTGGCGAGGGTGGCGAAGCCGATGACCGCGTTCATGGGCGTGCGGATGTCGTGGGACATGTTGGACAGGAACGCGCTCTTGGCGCGGCTGGCATTCTGCGCCGCATGCGCGGCCTCCTCCAGCGCGAGGTTGATGCGCCTGTCGCTGGTGCGGTCGGACAGGTCGAGGATGTACTTCTTTTCACCCTGGATGTCGCTGCAGAACGCGATCACGTGGAACCAGCGCACCTCGCCGGTTCCAAAATGGATGTATTCCCGATCCCACTCCTTCTGCTGGCCGGGCTGGATGTCCGAGAGATGATCCAGCACGAGACCGGCGTCCTCGCCCCGGACCAGGCCTTCGATGACGTGGATGTCGTCGCGCACCTGCTGCTCGGAAATACCCAGCAGCCGCCCGGTGTTGGGGCTGACATAGCCCACCTGAAGGTTCCGCGCGTCCATCATCAGGAACACGTCGTCCACATTGCGCGAGAGCTTGGAAAACAGCTCGTCGCGGGCGAGCAACTCGTTGTCCTTCTGCTTCAGCTTCAGGCGGTTCTGCTGAACGACGAAGAGCAGGATCATCACGGCAAGGCTGATGGCGATGGCGGAAACCACGATGATGGTGGTGGACTGGAGCTGGCTCATGCTGGCGTTGACCACTTTCGAGGGCACCACGCCCAGAACCGTCCAGTCCTGAAAGCCTGCGGATTCGTAGACCAGATAGTAGGACTGGCCGCCCGCATCGAACACCAGTGCGCCGGACCTGCCCGCGAGGAAGTCCTGCTGCAGGCTGTCGAGCGCAGCATCGTCGAAGCCTCCGCTCCCTTCCAGCAGCGCGAGCACGTTGTGCACGCCCTGAAGCTTCTCGCTGGCGTTGTTCACGACCACGCGGCCGTCGGGCAGGATGGCGAAGGTGCTGGCGCGGCCGCTGAATGCAGAGATCTTCAGGGTATCCACCAGATCGCTGTTGTTGAAGCTGATGGCGATGGCCTCGTATTCAAAGCCGCGGTAGGTGCTTTTGGCGGAGGGAACGGCAAACACCATGATCTCCGGCTGATCCGGCACGACGGAGTTGATGACCACGGGCCTCCTGTCCAGAATCAGCGTCGACAGCTTGTCGCGCAGATCCAGATAGCCCTGCCTTCCCTCCAGCGTGATGTAGTTGCCGTTGCGGGAGATGAAGAAGAAGTCGGTGAACCTGATCTCCTGCCGCGCCAGATTCGCATACTCCGCCATGCTCTCGTCGCTGTCCAGGTGCTCCAGGAAGGGCACCCACATGCGCATCTGGCTCCAGTTGGTGGAAACCATGTTGTTCAGCGCCTGATTGGCCTGATGGAAGATTTCGCTCAGGTGGGCGATGCTCTCCGCGTAGATCGTCTCCGAGACAAAGCTGTAATAGACAAAGCCTGCCCAGACCAGCCCTGCAATCAGCGCAAGGATGAGCGGCACAGTGATCCAGCGTCTTTTCATGGCATTGCCCTCCTGAGGAAATCAGATGGGTTTGATTCCTTCGTATTTACTGAATGATGGTCACGTACTCGCTGGGCGCAAGGAATTGCTGGGAGTTGTTCAGCGCCTTCGCGATGAACTCCTGGCTGGAATAGTCGTTGACGCAGTAGTCCTCCCGCTTGGCCTTGATGTCCTCGGGCATGGGGCAGTTGCAGAAGGTGGGGTGCTCCAGATAGGTGTCCGCGCCGA
>CAMBWJ010000363.1 GCA_945871545.1 uncultured Clostridia bacterium
GCGGCTCCTTTGGAGACGCGACCAGCCCGGACGAATCCTTCGGATTCCAGTCCGGCGCTGCTAGCCGCTGCGCAAAGGCGCAGTGCGGCTAGTGCGTAAAGGGAGGTGGCACGGCGCAGCCGTGACGGAGGGATTGTGACATCCAGCCCCGCAGGTCTGGAAGGGCGCAAGGCCCTCATCCCGCCGCACCATCTTCCCACCCGTGAAATGCCCTCTTTTTCTGCGAAATTGCCGGGTTTAACGGTCTGTGCGTTGAATTTGTGGCTGCAATCCACTACAATAGGCCGTAAGCGAGGTGTAGTTACATGAATGAAATGAAAAAGGCGGTCGTCAGCGTGCTGGGCAACGATCAGCGCGGCATCATCGCCCGCGTCACCAAGATCCTCTACGAGTACGACGTGAACATCCTGGACATTTCCCAGACCATCGTCTCCGGCCTGTTCAGCATGATCATGGTCGTGGACATCTCCTCCGAGCACTGCAATTTCGACGGCGTGTCCCAGGAGCTTACGTCCCTGGGCGAGCGCCTGGGCCTGCAGATTCGCATTCAGAGAAACGAAATATTTGATGCGATGCACCACATCTGACGGAGGAGGCAGGATCGTGTTTAATACCCATGACATCATGGAGACCCTGAAGATGATCGACCACCAGAAGCTGGACGTGCGCACGATCACCATGGGCATCTCCCTGTTCAACTGCGTCACCGACGATGAGAAGCTGCTGTGCAGCCGGGTCTACAACCGCATCGCCCGCCAGGCGGAGAATCTGGTGAAGGTGGGCCAGTCCATCGAGCGCGAGTTCGGCGTGCCCATCGTCAACAAGCGCATCTCCGTGACCCCGGCGGCGCTGATCTCCGGCGGCATAAAACACCCGGAGAAGCTGGCGCTGGCGCTGGATTCCGCGGCCAAGGAGACCGGCGTGGACTTCATCGGCGGCTACTCCGCGCTGGTGCACAAGGCCATGACCGAGGCCGACGAGCGGCTGATTCGCTCCATTCCCGAGGCGCTGGCCACCACCGACGTGGTCTGTTCCTCCGTCAACATCGGCTCCACCCGCGCGGGCATCAACATGGACGCGGTGGCGCTGATGGGCCAGATCGTGAAGCAGACCGCCGAGCGCACCGCCGACCGGGACGGCCTGGGCTGCGCCAAGCTGGTGGTGTTCTGCAACGCCGTGGAGGACAATCCCTTCATGGCGGGCGCGTTCCACGGCCCGGGCGAGGGCGACTGCGCGGTGAGCGTAGGCGTATCCGGCCCCGGCGTGGTGAAGGTTGCGCTGGAGAAGGTCAAGGGACAGCCGCTCAATGTGGTGGCTGAGACCATCAAGCGCACCGCCTTCCAGATCACACGCGTGGGTCAGCTGGTGGCCATGGAGGCCAGCCGGAGGCTTAACGTGCCCTTCGGCATCGTGGATCTGTCCCTTGCGCCGACCCCGGCGGTGGGCGACAGCGTGGCGGCGATTCTGGAGGAGATGGGTCTGGAGTGCTGCGGCACCCACGGCACCACTGCGGCGCTGGCCATGCTCAACGATGCGGTCAAGAAGGGCGGCGTGATGGCTTCGTCCAACGTGGGCGGCCTCTCCGGCGCGTTCATTCCGGTCAGCGAGGACAGCGGCATGATCCACGCGGCGGAGGTCGGCGCGCTGAGCCTGGACAAGCTCGAGGCCATGACCTGCGTCTGCTCCGTGGGCCTGGACATGATCGCCATCCCCGGCGACACCAGCGCCGAGACCATCTCCGCCATCATCGCGGACGAGGCGGCCATCGGCATGGTGAACAACAAGACCACCGCGGTGCGCGTGATTCCCGCGCCCGGCACCAAGCCCGGTGACAACGTGGAGTTCGGCGGCCTGCTGGGCCACGCCCCGGTGATTCCGCTGAACCGCTTCGGTTCCGCGGAGTTCATCCAGCGCGGCGGAAGAATTCCCGCGCCGCTGCACAGCCTGCGAAATTAAATGTTGCATTCCACTGAAAAACGGTTATAATATATTCAGAAACCGAATTGGAGGTAAGAATTATGCAGATTACGAAGCAGACCACCATGGGCGAAATGCTCACCTACGATCGCGGCATCGCCATGGTGCTGATGCAGGCCGGCATGCATTGCATCGGCTGCCCCTCGTCCATCCACGAGTCCCTCGAGGAAGCCTGCATGGTGCACGGCATCGATTGCGACGAGGTTCTGGCCAACATCCAGAAGTATCTCGAGAGCAAGCAGTAATTTGATTGCGGAAGGGCGTGCCTTCGGGTGCGCCCTTTTTGCACCCGGTTTTTGCGATTTACAAAGGAGGAAAGCGCACATGTGGCTGATATTTGCGATTCTTTCGGCGGTGTTTGCGGCGCTCACGTCGATTCTGGCGAAGGTGGGCATCTCGGACGTGAACTCCACGCTGGCGACGGCGATCCGCACGGTGGTGGTGCTGGCGATGTCCTGGGGCATGGTGTTTCTGACGAAGGTGCAGGGCGGCCTTACGGAGATCAGCCGCCGCAGCTGGATCTTTCTGATCCTCTCGGGCCTGGCCACCGGCGCGTCCTGGCTGTTCTACTACCGGGCGCTTCAGCTGGGCGAGGTCAGCAAGGTCGTGCCCATCGACAAGATGAGCATCGTCATCACGCTGGTTCTGGCCTTTTTGTTCCTGCATGAGCAGTTCACAGTGAAGTCCCTGATCGGCGCGATTCTGCTGACCGCGGGCACGCTGGTGATGGTGCTGTGAGCGCGCGCTTCTGGGAGAAGAACGGTTTTCTTCCCGATGGCAGAATCTCCGAACGGGAGCGGTGCGCCGTGGTCGAGCTGGAGAGCCTGCTGTAAGGGTGACAGATGAAAAATTCCGGCGACAATTGTGATGCCGCCGGTTCGCAGCTTCAAATTGTATAAAAAACGCCCGCTGAAGCTTCCTTCAGCGGGCATTTTCATGCGAAAATGGGCCGGAGAATCATTCTCCGGCCCAACATTTTTACTTCTTCACGCTCAGCGCGGCCTTTTCGCCGTTGATGTTCCACTCCTTGG
>CAMBWJ010000364.1 GCA_945871545.1 uncultured Clostridia bacterium
AGGCTGCTAAGCTCCATGTCGGATACGCTCTTCGACGGCCGCATCCGCGCCGCCGCGCCGATCAGGCCGGTGAGCTCGTCGGCGGCGAAGAGCAGCTTCTCCATCTCCTTTTCAGGCTTCACGTCCGCGCACAGGCCGTAGCCGTGGCTGACGATGGCGCGGATCATCTCCTCGGACACGCCGCCCTCCCGCAGCAGCTCCGGGGCCTTGATGCAGTGCTGCTCGGGGTAGAGCTCGAAGTCAATGTCGTGGAGCAGGCCGACGATGGCCCAGAAATCGGCCTCGTCGCCGTGGCCCAGCTCGCTTGCGTACCAGCGCATCACGCCCTCGACGGTGAGCGCGTGCTGGATGTGAAAGGGTTCGTGGTTGTACTTTGTCAGCAGGTCGTAGGCCTGTTCTCTGGTGATGCTGCTCGTCAACATGGGTTTTTCTTGCCTCTCTTCTTATTTGTAGCTCAGGATCATCGCTTCGGGGAGCGACGCGAGGTTCTCCTTTGTGATTTCCACCTCCCGGGGCATGCGCACGGCGTGCATGTCGCGCTCGAAGTCCTCGCAGGTGGAGGTGTTGAAGTCGTAGTCCGGGGTGCGGAAGTGCATGGCCACGGCGTGCTTCGGCTGCGCCCGGCGGATCAGCTCCTCGGCCTCGGGGGTGTCGATGGTGTAGGTGCCGCCGATGGGAACCAGCAGCACGTCCGCACCCGCGATGGCCCGAAGCTGATTTTCATCCGGCATGTGGCCCAGATCGCCCAGGTGCACGATCGTCAGGCCCTCGCCCTCGATGCGGAAGATCAGGTTCCTGCCCCGCAGCGCGCCGCGCTGCTTGTCGTGGAAGCTGGGCACGGCGTTGATGCGCACGCCCTGCACCTCGTAGCTGCCCGCCTCGCGGAGCACGCGGAAGTCGCCGCGCAGGGACTGGACGTGGTTGTGGTCGAAGTGGTCGTGGCTCAGAAGCGCCGCGTCGCAGACCGCATCGCAGGGCGCGTAGCTCACGCTCTCGTCAAAGGGATCGATGGCCAGCACGGTTCCGTCCGCAAAGCGGAGGGTGAAGCAGGCGTGGCCGTAGTATTTCAGCTTCATGGGGGTTCTCCTTTCCAATCAGGAATGGTTCAGCAGCGCGCGGACGCATGCACAGGCGTAGAGTCCGCCACCGCAGCCGCCCCGCAGTGCCAGCGCGGCCCGGTTGCGCAGCGCGCGGTCGCAGGCCCCGATCTCGCCGAGGGAGGGCTGCGCGTCCATCAGCTTTGCGATGCGGGCGAACAGATGCAGGTTGTCGGTGTCGGCTTCAGCGCCCCGAAAGCGCAGCAGCGTACGGCTGAGCTGATCCGGCGGCTCCGGGATGCGGGCCTCGAAATCTGCCACCCACTGCGCGTCGGGCAGGATGCACAGCAGCATGCCCCGCATTTCCACGATGCAGCCCGGCAGGCGCTCCGGCGAAAAGCCGAGGGCGGGGGCGTTGGTGATCAGCAGCGCGTCGCCCCGGTCGCGCTTCAGAAAGGCGCGTTCCGGGAGCAGCGGACGCAGCTCCGCGCGCAGCCGTTCCAGCGGCGAGGGCTCATTCCACATATTCCCGGAACACCTCCGGCAGAAATTCCAGAATGTCGGCGGCGTTCATGCTGCGCGCGCCGTACCTCCGCTGGGCCAGCTCCCCGGCGAGGCCGTGGATTTCGCTGGCACAGGCGGCTGCATGGGCGGGATTCACGCCCCGGCGGTCGGCCAGCAGCGCGCCCAGAATGCCCGTGAGCACGTCGCCGCTGCCGCCCCGGGCCATGCCTTGACAGCCGGAGGCACTGATGCACGCGGTGGGGCACTCCGGCGCGCGAATCACGCTGGCCGCGCCCTTCAGAAGCACGCTGGCCCCCAGCTCACACAGCGCGGCGGCATCCGTGAAGGGATTCGCACAGGGTCGTCCCAGCAGCCGCGCGGCCTCGCCCGGATGGGGCGTGAGCACGTGCTTTTGGGTCAACAGGGTCATCAGCTCCCGCTGCTCCGATAGAATGTTCAGGCCGTCCGCATCGATGACGGCGGGCAGGCCGCTCTCCAGCACCAGGCGCAGAACGCCCGCGTCCGCGCGGCGGCTGAGTCCCGGGCCGACGGCAACTGCGCTCTTGCCTTTAAGCGCAGCTTCCAGCGCGGGCAGGGCCTCCGCAGAGATCGCACCCTCGCTTTCGGCAAGCGGTATGCACATGGCCTGGGGAGCCAGCGTCTGCAAAATGGGCACGATGGAGCGCGGACATGCGATGCTCACCAGCCCGGCTCCGCTGCGCAGCGCCGCGCGCGCACACAGCGCCGCAGCGCCCGCCATGCCGAACGACCCCGCTATGATCAGCAAATGTCCGCAGTCGCCCTTGTGCACGTTCCGGGGGCGCTTCTTCAGGATGCGGCCCAGGTCATCCGGCTCGAACAGCGCGGCTGCATTGAGATCAAAGCCGTCGGTGGGGAAGCCCACGTCCGCCACGGTGATTCCGCCGCACGCGTCCAGGCCGTCCGCGAGGGTCATGCCGGTCTTTAAATATTGAAAGCTTACAGTTGCATCCGCATGCACGCAGGGATCGTAGGCTTGACCCGTCTCGCCGTTCAGTCCCGAGGGGACGTCGGCGGCATAGACGCGCGCGCCATGTGCGTGATCCGCGTTGATGCGCCCGATCAGCGTGCCCTCTGCACCGCCGGGTGCGCGGCTGAGTCCCGTGCCGAACAACGCGTCCACCCATGCGTCCGGCTGCGGAAGCTGCACGGCATCCTCCGCGACGGCGATGCCGCAGTCCATCGCGCGGCGCAGGTTTGCAATCGCGTCCGGGGATTTCGGGGGCCGGGGCTGAATGATGATGCAGTTGTAGTTCTCATGCAGCAGCCGCGCGCAGGCGCTTCCGTCGCCGCCGTTGCCGCCGGTTCCGCAGGCAAAATAGATCGTGGAGCCTGCGGGCAGCTCCGCGGCGATGACACTGGCCAGCGCCCACGCCGCGCGCTCCATGACCTCTATGGAAGGAACGCCGGAGGACGCGAAGTAGCGCG
>CAMBWJ010000365.1 GCA_945871545.1 uncultured Clostridia bacterium
GGGCAACCTCATGGCAATGATAATCCGGCTGATGCCCGTTGAACAGCTCCAGCAGCCGCAGGTGCACCTCTGCACCGCGAAGGTAGCGCTCCTCCCCAGTCAGCTGGTATACCTGAAGCAGCACATCCGCCGCGGGGCCGATGATGCTTTGCTCAAAGGCCACTTCAAAAGGCGGATAATGGATATCCGTTTCCAGCAGACGCTCCGCATGACGGATTTCCCATGCCCGCAGCGCATCCCGCTCCTTCAGAAGGTCTGCGCGAGTCAGGGCCTCGTCCAGCTCGACAATGGGCAGCTCAATGGGATAGAATGCGACGCCGTTTTCCTGCTCGTAGAAACGCATGGCGATACGCCATGAAAGCTTCAGCGCATCCATGTCCCCGGTCAGCCGGTGATACTCCAGGAAGAACTCGGCAAACCAAGCGTAATTGTATGTGCGCAGATAGCTCAGATCACGCCCGATATCGTTGAACACCTGTCCGGTCTGCTCGTCCACCAGCTCGCGCAGCACATAGGCGCGGTAGGCTTCCAGGCTGCGGCGGAGGCTTCCGTCCGCATCCAGCCCGCCACCCGACAGGTATCGCGCCATGAGAATGCCCATCGCCACCCGCTCACGGCCGCCGTTGTAATCGTTCTCCGGCGTGTAGAGGATAAGCTCCTCCTCGTTGTCGTAGGCGAGATAAGCGCCATCCAGCACAGCGAGATCGCCGTGGTACTGCTGGTGATCCCGGAGGAACCGGACGCGCGCTTCTGCCAGCGCCGCCGGGCTGGGATGGGTCAGCACCCGGCACCAGGTGCGCACACCGTCCGCCTCCACCTGGAAGATGTGCTCGCCCAGTTCACGGGCTGTCCAGCGCAGGGTGTACACGCCATCAGAGTTTTCCAGCACCTGCCCGTCCACCGTCACCTGACGCGCCTCAAACGCCGGCCGCACGGTCAGCACACCTTCCTCACCGGGATACAGCACATAGCGGTTGGCTTCCACATGCACATAGCGGCAAAATTCCGGCAGACGGCGGAAGAAATCTGCTTCCCCCTGGTGCGGGAAGATCGTCCACGCCCAGACCTTGACCTCCCCTGGCTGCCATGCCGCCGATGCAGGATGCAGGATCAGCTTGCCCCGGTCATGGGCAAAGGGGCCGTTGTGCTCTATGCTGTACCCTGCCAGACTACCCCGGGTGAGTACCATACCCATGTGGGGTGCGTCGCCGCCCATGCGCATGGCCATGACCCAGCTGATGTCGCCGCCGCAGAACAGATGGACATGGGCGCGGCTGGTCAGGCAGCACTCCGTTTCGTTGTATCGGGTATCGATCGGCAGGGAAATACCGATGTCGCTTGCTTTGGTGATGTATGGCTTGTCCGATGGATTGGAGATGCGTATTTCCGTGTGCAGGATATCGCCTTCCATCTCATGGGCGACGGTGCTTTCCAAGCCTTGCGGGCACCTCACCCGGGCGTAGCGCATATCCTCCCGCAGCCAGTTCATCCCGTGGGGATCGGCAGAAAAGCGGATGGCGTCAACAGTATTCAGCTTCATGGTTCTCTCCTGTAAGGATGGAGTGTGTTTCATGTCACCAGATAGTTTATGCTTATTTTGAGGCGAAACAACAGCGAAAGCAAGCAGATCACACCGTAAAACTGTCAGCCCCGATCACTGGCAGATAGGCCAGCCAAGCCAATGATCGGGGCTGAGGTATCAGTCTTTTGCCATTTGCGCTGCAGTCCGATAAGCCGACGGTGTCTGACCTACAATGGTCTTGAACAACCGAAGGAAGTAATTGTAATTGGGCAGTCCCACCTGAATGGCGATGTCTTTGGTCGTCTCGTTGGTCTCCCGCAGGAGGTCCTTTGCCAGCTCGATGCGCTTTGCGTTGATGTACTCCGTAAAGCCGACGCCCATTTAGCCCTTGATCTTTTTGGCGCACTCCTGCGCGGCGATGTAGCCGGAGTCGATGCACAGGCCGTAGCAGTAGCCCGGGATATCGTAGTACGGGCTGTAGTACAGGGAACCGCAGTCGGTGCCCGCCGCATAGAGGCCGTCGATCGGCTTGCTGTCGCCGTCGAGCACGCGGCAGCAGTCGTCGATGCGCACGCCGCCGAAGGTGCTCCACGCGCTCGGCTCGTTCTCCACCACGTAGAACGGGCCCTGCGCCACCGGGCTGAGGTACCACGGGTTCGCGCCGAACTGCTCGTCCACGCCCTTCTCGCAGAAGCTGTTGTACTGCGCAACCGTCTCCGGCAGGTTCGTGAGGCCAAAGTGCTCCGCCAGCTCCTCGATGGTGTCGGCCTTGAACAGCCAGCCCTCCGCCAGGCCCTCCTCGATGTCGGCGTCCAGCCTGTCGAGGATGCGGCCCTTGAAGTAGTTGCCGATGAACCAGTTCTCCGCCGTGGCGCCCTTCGCCGTGGTGTACTCGTACAGGCCCTGCGTCTTCATCGCATCCACGTACGCCTGATCCACCACCGCGAACCACGGGCTGTTGTGCAGAATCTGCTCGGAGCCGTAGCTCATCGGGTAGTCGCACAGCAAGCCCTCGTTGATGAAGCGCTTGCCCTGCGCGTCCACCAGCAGGCAGCCGTACAGGCCGAACTTGAACGCGTAGTTCTGGTCATACTTGTCCTGCTTCGCCGGGCGGGAGGCCTTGCTGTTGGTTCCGCCGTACTCGCACGGGCAGTAGCCGAAGGTCTTCTCCAGCGCCGCGCCGACGTCGGTCGCCATCAGGATGCCGTCGCCGGTGCACAGGCTGGTGCCTCCCGCCGCCGCGTTCAGCTTGCGGGTCTTGAGGAACTTCTCCTGCAGGTCGCGGTTGCCCAGATAGCCGCCGGAGCAGACGATGACGCTCTTGGCGTTCACGGTGATCTTCGTTCCGTCGTTACGCGTCGCGTTCAGGCCCGCCACAGCGCCGTCCTTCACGAGCAGGCCGTTGGCCGCCGTGTTGTACAGCACGGTCACGCCGTTCTCGTCAAGCGCCTTGTTCCACAGCTCCACGCGCTCCTCC
>CAMBWJ010000366.1 GCA_945871545.1 uncultured Clostridia bacterium
TGAAGCGCGCGACGCACGGCGTGAACACGCATAAGGGCGCGATCTTCTCGCTGGGCATTTATGCGGCGGCGCTGGGCATGGGCTATGACGGCGAGGGGAGTGACCCGGCTGCGGCGCTTACGCGCTGCGGGGAGATGACCCGTGGGCGGATGCAGGAGGAGCTTGAGGCAATCGGCCGTCAGGAGGCGCGCACGTTCGGCGAGGAGATCTACAAAAAACGCCGCGTGGGCGGCGTGCGCGCGGAGGCGGCGGGCGGCTTTGCCTCCGTGCGGGAGGCGGGGCTGCCCAGGCTGCGCGCGGCGCTTGACGCGGGGCTTTCCCTCAATGATGCGGGCCTGTGCGCGCTCGTCGCGCTGATGGCCTGCACGCAGGACACCAACGCCGTGCGCCGCGGCGGCGCGGAGGCGGCCAAAGGGCTGCGCCGCGCGGCGGCGGAGATGGATGAAGGCATCGCCGCAGCGATTGCGGACGGCACAATCGGCGCAAGGATGGACGCCATCCGCGCGCGGCTTGCGCGCTGGGACGAGGCGTTCATCCGCGCGCGCATCAGCCCGGGCGGCTGCGCCGACCTGCTGGCGCTGACGCTGCTGGCGCACTTCATGAAATCATAAGAAATCAGGCGAGGCGGTTCCCTCCGGTGGAGAGAGCCGCCTCTTTCTGTCCATTTGATCAGGGAAAACAGAAGCGATGCCGCTCCGGCGGCGCTCAGTCTGAGATATATGTACTTTGTGCACAAGAATCGAATCGATGCTTTGTGCTGACGCATATTGAACAAAGATCGGGTTGTATTAGAATAAAGCTAAGAACGGTATGATTCGCGTGCGTGGAGAATCATACGCATACCTGAAACGCGAGGAAGGGAGGCAGAAGGCACAACCCTGGTTGGATTCACGAAAGCGTATGGCTGCAAACAAAGGAGGATTGACCATTCCATGAAAGAACGCATTTTTACTCTGTTTCTGTCATGGGTGATGCTGCTGTGCATCGTTGCCTTTGCCGGCGCGGAGGGCGAGAAGAGCGCTCCTGTTTCCAGACCCGGCGAGTATTCCGGCTATTCCGAGGTGGAATATGACGGATACAACCGTTACAGCGTCTATGTGCCTGTGACCGACGGCACGCAGATCGCGGTGGATTACTGCATTCCGACCAAGGAAGGTGTGGAGGCGGCACAGGCGCTGCCCGCCGTCTTTACCTGGACGCCCTATGGCCGTCAGCGCAACGACAACATGACCAGCGCTGAGTGGTTTACGTCCTATGGCTATGCTTTTGTGGCAGCCGATGTGCGCGGCATGAGCTCCTCCTATGGCGTTCGTGACGCGGCAAACTCTGCGCAGGAAGCCCAGGACGGCGCGGATATCGCCGCATGGATTGACGAGCAGCCCTGGTGCAACGGCAAGATCGGCACCATCGGCTCGTCCTACGTCGGCCAGACGCAGCTGGCGATTCTGAGCAAGAGCAAGGATATCGACGCATCCGTCATCGGCTGCACCGACTACAACAAGTATGACGGCTGGATCCGCGGCGGCATTCCGCGCGCATTCGGTTCTCAGCCCGATACCCTGTGGGGCGAGACGGAGGAAGAGATTCAGGCCACGATCGATGCACAGATGGAGAAGGCTGTGCCTGTCGACGCCGATGCGGACAGGACGATGCTGAGGGAAGCCATTTCCCAGCATGTGGCCAATGGCCTGCAGATTCCGATGTTCCAGCGCCTGCTCTGGCATGACAGCTTCGCTGAAGAAACCCGTGGCGAATACTGGAACCAGGTCAGCGCCAGCAGCAACAAGGAGGCCATCAACACCTCCGGCTCCGCTGTCTATGTGATGGGCGGCCTGTACGACGTGTTCCGCCGCGACAGCTTCGTGACCTATGCCAACCTGACCGGTCCCAAGAAGCTGACGATTGGCCCATGGTATCATACCAAGCCCAAGGTTGATCCAGACTGGAATATCGAGCAGCTGCGCTGGTTCGATTACTGGCTCAAGGGCATCGACAACGGCATCATGGATGAGGATCCCATCTACCTGAAGACGACCAACAGGGAAGAAAACAACGGATATGCCTGGCATACCGAGTGGAACCCGGCGGCCGGCATCCGCACGAATCTGTACTTTGACAGCGCCGAGGGCCTGAAGCTGGCGCAGACCAGGAACGAGGCAGAGGCGTATGTGGATTACGACGCGGTGTACGGCATTGCGACCGGCGTTGAATCCGCGGATGCTGCGGATGTGGAAGAGAAGGGCCTGTGCTTCAGGATGGACGTGGCGCAGGATATGGAGATCACCGGCCATGCCATGGCGCACATCTTCTTCGAGATGATGAGCGAAGGCTATGATGACGTGGATTTCTTTGTCAGCGTTGCCGATTACAACCCGGAGACGGGCGAGAGCTTCCTGTTTGACGACGGCCATCTGCGCGCGTCTCTGCGCAGCACCGCAGAAGCGCCGTATGATTTCCTGGGCCTGCCCTGGCATCCGGCCAACCAGGCCGATGCGCAGCCCATCCGCACCGGAGAGGTGTACGAGCTGGTGATCGACCTGATGCCGACCTCCTACATCGTCAAGGCGGGTCATGAGCTGCGCATCACCCTCTCCAACGCGATGGATCGCTTCTATTATCTGGGACGCAGCGCGTATGAGGCTGATCCGGCCTGTGCTGTGCCGACCGTGCGCGTCTATATCGGCGGCGAGAAGGCTTCCTATATCGAGCTGCCCGACATCTATCATGAGACGGCCAAAGCGGCGACCGGTACCTATATCGGCAAGACGCTGAGCAATGGCATTGTCAAGTTCTCTGATATCGCCTATGCGACGACGGAGCGCTGGCAGGCTCCGGTGCCCGTGCCGGAAAGCGACGATGTGATCCGCGCGGATGCGGACCTGACCAGGCTGACCGTGCAGACCCGCGCGCCCGGCAAGCCCCAGCAGGAGGGCATCCTGACGCTGGACATCTACGATCTGCATCGGCGATCCCAACAACGAGAGCCTGCCGGTCA
>CAMBWJ010000367.1 GCA_945871545.1 uncultured Clostridia bacterium
CCCCAGCACATCCACATCCGCGAGGAGCTTGCCAAGCTGGTGGAGCTGTTTGAAAAGTAAATCCATGGATCGACATTGCGCCTTCGGAGAAAACCTCCGGGGGCGCTTTTGCATGCGGAAAAATTCGCAAAAACCCGCATTTTCCTATTGACAGATGCAATGCTGCAGCATATAATAAACACATGAGCAATTGTTCAAATGTTTGTTGGAGGTGAGCACATGTTCGATCCCAATGGCGTGGAGCGCTGCGACGAGCACTGTACCCATGCTGCGATCATCCGGCGTGTGGAGCCGGACATGCCGGAGGAGGAGAAGCTCTACGATCTCGCGGAGCTGTTCAAGATCTTCGGCGACACCACGCGCATCCGCATCCTGTACGTGCTGTTTGAGGCGGAGATGTGCGTGTGCGACATCGCGGAGGTGCTGAGCATGACCCAGTCGGCGATCTCCCATCAGCTGCGGCTTTTAAAGCAGGCGAAGCTGGTGAAGAACCGGCGCGAGGGCAAGACGGTCTACTATTCGCTGGCGGACGATCATGTGCGCACGATCATCGACCAGGGCATGGAACACATCGAGGAATGACGGGGGAGGAAGGACAAATGAAGAAGGTTTTCAAGATGGTGGATCTGGACTGCGCCAACTGCGCGGCCAGGATGGAGAATGAGATTCGCAAGATCGACGGCGTGATCAGCGTCAACATCAGCTTCCTTTCGCAGAAGATGACCCTGGAGGCGGACGACGCGCGCTTCGACGCCATCGCGAAGGCGGCGGCGAAGGCCTGCAGGAAAATTGACGATGAATGTGAAGTGATCCTCAAATGAAGGCCCCGGCTTTCGTGCAGAACATGAACCGCAAGCAGAGGCGCTCGCTCTACACCATCCTGGCAGCGGCTGCGCTGTTCATTGTGGCGCTGCTGCTGCCCGTCGAGGGCGTCTGGGAGCTGCTCATCTACCTGATTCCCTACGGCCTGATCGGCTGGAGGGTGATCTGGAAGGCCGTCAAGAACATCTCCCGCGGACAGGTCTTTGACGAAAACTTCCTGATGTGCGTGGCTTCCATCGGCGCGATGTGCGCTGGAGAGTACAAGGAGGCCGTGGCGGTCATGCTGTTCTACCAGGTGGGCGAGCTCTTCGAGAGCTGCGCGGTGGGCAAGTCCCGGCGCTCCATTGCGGCGCTGATGGACATCCGCCCGGACGTGGCCCACGTGGAGCGCGGCGGTGCGCTGGCGGACGTGGATCCCGAGGAGGTGGAGATCGGCGAACGCATCGTGATTCAGCCCGGCGAGCGCGTGCCGCTGGACGGAGAGGTGATCGAGGGCGCGTCCACGCTGGACACCGCCGCCCTCACCGGCGAGTCCGTGCCCCGGGAGATTCACGCCGGCGAGGACGTGATCAGCGGCTGCATCAACCTCAGCGGCGTGCTGCACGTGCGCGTGAACAAGCGCTTCGGCGAATCCACCGTGGCGCGCATCCTGGAGCTGGTGGAGAACGCCTCCTCCAACAAGGCGAGGTCCGAGAACTTCATCACGAAGTTTGCCCGCTGGTACACCCCGGCGGTGTGCCTTGCGGCGCTGCTGCTGGCGGTGGTTCCGCCGCTGTTCGTGGGCGACTGGGGAGAATGGATCTCCCGCGCGCTGATCTTCCTGGTGGTGTCCTGCCCCTGCGCGCTGGTGATCTCGGTACCGCTGAGCTTCTTCGGCGGCATCGGCGGCGCATCCGCCAACGGCATCCTCATCAAGGGCGGCAACTTTGTGGAGACGCTGGCCCAGGTGGACACCGTGGTGTTTGACAAGACCGGCACCCTCACCCAGGGCAACTTCGAAGTCACGGCCATCCATCCGGAGAAGGTGCCGGAGCAGGAGCTGCTGGAGATCGCGGCGCTGGCGGAGAACTACTCCACCCATCCCATCTCGGCCTCGCTGAAGCGCGCCTTCGGACTGCCGCTGGACGAGAGCCGCATCTCCGACGTGGAGGAGCTGTCCGGCAAGGGCGTGATCGCCATGGTGGACGGCAGGAACGTGGCCGTGGGCAACGGCAGGCTTATGCAGTACGTGGGCGTGGACTGGCACGAGTGCGAGAACAGCGGAACCATCGTGCACATTGCCGCCGACGGCGCGTACATGGGACACATCGTCATCTCCGACATGCTCAAGCCCCAGTCCAAGGCCGCGGTTCAGGCGCTGAAGGACTGCGGCGTGAAGCAGAGCGTGATGCTCACCGGCGACCGGAAGGACGTGGCCGAGGCCGTGGCCCGGGAGCTGGGCGTGGATCAGGTGCACAGCGAGCTGCTGCCCGCCGACAAGGTCGCGCAGGTGGAGAAGCTGCTTGCCCACCAGCAGAAGGGCGAGAAGCTGGCCTTCGTGGGTGACGGCATCAACGATGCCCCGGTACTCTCCCGCGCGGATGTGGGCATCGCCATGGGCGCGCTGGGCTCCGACGCGGCCATCGAGGCCGCCGACGTGGTGCTCATGGACGACAACCCGCAGAAGATCGCCACGGCCATCCGCATCTCCAAGCGCACCCTGACCATCGTGCACCAGAACATCGTGTTCGCACTGGGTGTGAAGTTCATCGTGCTGATCCTCAGCGCGCTGGGTTTCGGCAACATGTGGATCGCGGTGTTTGCCGACGTGGGCGTGTCCGTGCTGGCCATCCTCAACGCCATGCGCGCGCTGCGCTTCCGGGACTGACAAGCAATTTCATCTGAGCGCCGTCCGGCAGAGTCCGGGCGGCGCTTTTGCGCACAATTGCCGCACCCGCGCACGCACAGTGCACGAAAAAGGAAACGAATTTCGACATAAAATGACATAATGTTCGTATTTTTTACCTTTGCAACCTACGATTATAACGTTGGCTGTGTATCATAATACCGTACCCAAAAGCTAAATCTACGGAGGGGAAAGTTCAAATGAAAAAGGTTCTTGCACTGGTCCTGGCTGCCGTCCTGATGCTGTGCGCATCCGCGATGGCCGAAGTTTCCGTTTCCAC
>CAMBWJ010000368.1 GCA_945871545.1 uncultured Clostridia bacterium
GGGGAGGATCCGATCCTCCCCGACAATCTTAATCCACAGAAGAAAGCGGCTTAATCCGAATTCAGAAAGGGGAATGTTGCCGACACCCGTAGGCGGCGACATGATGTACTATGCAGACACTCATCGGAACTCTGATAAACGGTCTTGCACTTGGTATGGCATACGCGCTGATTGCCGTTGGCTATTCGATGGTGTTCGGTGTTCTCCGACTCATCAATTTCTCACACAGCGCAGTGTATGCCTTCGGTGCGTACATGGTTTACTTCTTCGTATCCCTCAACTTCGGCCTGCTGCCCGCCGTCGTCATCGCGGTGGTGCTCTCCGGCCTGTTGGCGCTGACCATCGACAAGGTTGCGCTGGAACCCCTTCGCAAGAAAAAATCCATACCGATCGCGACCCTGATCACCACCATCGGTATGTCCTTCATAATTCAGAACGTGCTCTCCATCGAGTATGTATTCGGCAGTGAGAAGCGTTCCTTCCCGTCCATGAACCTCTTCGGCAACATCTCCATCGGCAACATCACCATCCAGTCCAGCCAGATCATCATGCTGTTCGTGGCGGTGATCCTGCTGCTGATCCTGACCTTCCTGGTGCAAAAGACGAAGATCGGCCTGGCGATGCGCGCCACCGAGCAGAACACCAAGGCGGCCAACCTCATGGGCATCAACGTCAACTTCGTCATCTCCTTCACCTTCTTCATCGGCGGCGCCTGCGCGGCCATCGCCGGCGCGCTGATCGGCGGCTACTATCAGGTCATCTCGCCCACCATGGGCTCCACCATCGGCCTGAAGGCCTTCGCGGCGGCGGTCGTGGGCGGCATCGGCATCCTGCACGGCTCCGTGGTCGGCGGCCTGGTGGTCGGCGTGGCGGAGTGCCTCGCGGCCCAGTACCTGGGCAGCAACGTGCGCGACCCCATGGCCTTCGTGATCCTGATCCTGATCCTCATCATCAAGCCGACCGGTCTGTTCGGCAAGAAAGGCGTAACAAAGGTATAACGTATGAAGAAGAATATCGGCAGCATCAAAAAGAACGGCTTCTTGTACGTTTTTGAGCACTTCATCGACGCGTACAAGCCGGCCTTCATCCTCCTGATCGCGGTCATCGCAATCGCCTTCCCCTTCACGCCGCTGGCGAGCCGCTCCAACCAGCGCATCGTGACCATGATCCTGCTCTACGCCATGCTGGGCATGGGCCTCAACGTGCTCACCGGCTACACGGGCCTGGTTTCCCTGGGCCACGCGGGCTTCTACGGCATCGGCGCGTACTGCTGCGCGCTGCTGACCACCAAGCTGGGCTGGTCGTTCTGGCCGGCGCTGCTGGCGGGCGGCTGCTTTACGGCCCTCATCGGCTTCCTGCTGGGTCTGCCCACGCTGCGCCTGTCGGGCACCTACCTCTCCATCGTCACCCTGGGCTTCTGCGAGATCGTGCAGATGATCCTCAAGCAGTGGGAGAGCGTGACCAACGGCAACTACGGCATCCGCAACATCCCCAAGCCGGAGCTCTTCGGCTTTGAATTCAAGCTCCAGAACGGCGGCTTCTACTTCATTATATTGGTGCTGGTGACGCTCACGGCGCTGGGCTGCATGGCCATCAAGAAGTCCAAGTCCGGCCGCGCCTTCCTCGCCATCAAGGATGACGAGCTGGCGGCAACCATGATGGGCATCAAGACCTCCCGCTACAAGATCCTGTCCTTCGTCATCTCGGCGTTCATCACGGGCGTCGCGGGCGGCTTCTACTCCGTCATCAACAACGGCTACATCGAGCCCACCAACTTCGTGTTCAACATCTCCGTGCTGATCATCTCCGTGGTGGTCGTCGGCGGCCTGGGCACGATCCGCGGCATGTTCTTCGGCGCGGCGCTTCTGCAGCTCTTCCCCCAGGTGTTCCGCTTCCTGAACGAGTGGCGCTTCGTCATCTACGGCGTGCTGCTGGTCGTCATGATGCAGTTCCGTCCCCAGGGCGCGCTGGGCTGGCAGTCCACGCTGCCCTACAAGCTCTCCAGGCGCACCCGCGCGACGCTGAAGGAGCACGGCATTGAACCCACCGACGCCATCGTGGTCGAGGAGAAAGGAGCGCAGGCATGAGCTTTCTGAACGTTGAAAATATCACGATCCAGTTCGGCGGCCTGCGCGCCGTGGACAACGTCAGCTTCCACGTGGATCAGGGCGAGATCGTCTCGCTGATCGGCCCCAACGGCGCGGGCAAGACCACCGTGTTCAACATGCTCACCGGCGTTTACCAGATCACCGAGGGCGCGATCTCCTTCCTGGACGAGCGCATCGACGGCAAGACGCCCCAGGAGATCGTCACCCGCGGCATCTCCCGCACCTTCCAGAACCTGCGCCTCTTCCCCAAGATGCGCGTCATCGAGAACGTTCTGGTGGGCACCCACATCAACACGAAGTACAACTTCTTCCAGGGCCTGTTCCGCACCCCCGCCTTCCGGAAGGAAGAGAGCGACAAGACCGTGAAGGCGATTGAGATTCTCAATTCCATCGGCCTGGACAAGTACATCAACAGCTACGCCGAGAGCCTGCCCTACGGTGAGCAGCGCAAGGTGGAGATCGCCCGCGCGATGGCCACGGACGCGAAGCTCCTGCTGCTGGACGAGCCCGCCGCCGGCATGAACCCTGCGGAGAGCGTGGAGCTGCTGCGCTTCATCCGCCACCTGAAGGAGATCGGCTACACGGTGCTGCTGATCGAGCACGACATGAACGTGGTCATGAACATCTCCGACCGCATCTACGTGCTGGATCACGGCAAGCTGATCGCCGACGGCCTGCCGGAGGAGATCGCCAACAACGAGCAGGTCATCCATGCCTATCTGGGAGAGGAGCGCAAGAAGAATGCTGAAAATTGAGAATCTGAACGTCTCCTACGGCCCGATCCACGCGCTGAAGGGCATCCACATGGAGGTCAACCAGGGCGAAATCGTCACGCTCATCGGCTCCAACGGCGCGGGCAAGTCCACCACGCTGTCG
>CAMBWJ010000369.1 GCA_945871545.1 uncultured Clostridia bacterium
CCCGTAAGCGACGAGAAGGGCGTTCGCCGGCCCATCAGGTCAAAGCCCGCGTTGCAGAAGGCCGATATGGAGTGAAACAGGCCGTACCAGATGCTCTGAAGCGGCGGAAAATCCCGCGAAAACGCCAGCGCCAGCAGCACCGCGCCGCCCAGCTCGATGCACAGCGTCACCTTCAGGATGAAGCCCGTGAGCTTGACGATGCCGCCCACGTGGTGCGCCGAGATGGCCTCCTGCATGGTGCTGCGCTGCATCAGGCTGATCTTTCGCCCGGACAGCATGGCGATGGCCACCGCCAGCGTCACCACGCCCATGCCGCCGATCTGGATCATGCACAGGATCACGGTCTGTCCGAAGCCCGACCAGTAGGTCGCCGTGTCCTGTACCACCAGCCCCGTCACGCACACGGCGGAGACCGAGGTGAA
This sequence comes from uncultured Clostridia bacterium, assembly GCA_945871545.1. The sequence goes on from CAMBWJ010000369.1 coordinate 423, forward strand.
CAGCGCGTCCGAAAAGCTGGCGCTCTCCCGGCTGGCCGTGGCGATGGGCAGCGTCAGCAGCATGCTCCCCAGCAGGATCACCAGCAGAAAGCCGAGGATGATCACCTGAAACGACGACAGGTGGATGCGATCGAAAACCCTCATTGGTATGGGAGAGCCTCCTTGCCTTTGTGTTGCCTTAATGTGCTACCTCATTATCGCATGTCCGGCATAAATTCGGCATGAGATTCGCACCCATGGCATTAAGATGGGTTAAAGATTTTCCCTTCGGGCACAGAAAATCCCCTGCGCCATGGGCACAGAGGATTCCAGACTGTCGAAAAACCCCAGAGAGTGCGAGAGGGCTGAAGCCCTTTCGCGTAATAATCGAAGCCGGCGACCTGTGCGCCGGACGCGGGTGCTGATTTTTCGGCGAAAAATCGCTTCCTTGCAGTTTTTGCGACCGGAATTGCTTGCAATTCAAGCAAAAACTGGTCGTGGCGGGGGAGATACTCCCCCGCCACATCTCTTACGCGCTCCTGCCGGGGCCGAGCTTCTCCGCCACGCAGGAGATGAATTCGCCGTTGGTGGGCCTGTCCGTTGCGTCGAACAGCTTACAGCCGTACATCCGGTTCACGCTGTCCAGCCTCCCCCGCGACCAGGCGACCTCGATGGCGTGGCGCATGGCGCGCTCCACCTTGCTGGCGGAGGTGTCGAAGCGCCGTGCCACGCCGGGATAGAGCTCCTTGGTGATGCGGTTGATCACGCCGTGGTTGTCGACGACCATGTGCACGGCCTCCCGAAGGTATTGATAGCCCTTGATGTGCGCGGGAATGCCCAGGGTGAGAAACAGGTTGGTGATCTGATCGTCCAGCGTCTCCGGCGCGGGGTCGGCCTCACCGACGGCAACCGCCTCCTGCACCTCTCCCCCGGCAACCTCCACGATGCGGCTGTACAGCAGGTTCATGTCGAAGGGCTTGACCATGTAGTAACACGCGCCCAGCTGGATGGCCCGCATGATGAAGTCGTCCCGGGCAAGACCCGTGAGCACGATCACCTTCGGCCGCACCGCCTCGTCCATCCCCTTCAGCTCCTCCAGCGCCATGAAGCCGTCCCTGCGGGGCATGATGATGTCCATCACCAGCACGTCTGGCGCATGCGCCCGCACCGCATCCGCGATCTCCGTGCCGTCGGATACGCTGGCCACCAGCTCGATGTTCTCCTTCCGGGCGAAGAAATCCGACAGCAGGCGCAGGATGCTCTGATTGTCGTCCGCCAGCATGACCCGTATCTTATCCACGCTCTTTCCCCCTTTTCCACGGATGATGACAGTGGAATATATGCAAATTTCGTGCGTTTTAGCACAGCTGCGCGGGGCAGCGCGTCGCCCGGATCCCGCCAGATCCCAGGCCGATTCTCCAAAAAAGCCCCGGACGGAGCCTTTTGTCCATCCGGAGCTTTTCTACGAAAAGACCTGCCGATCAGCCGGCCAGATATGCCGTCACCGCATCCTGGAACGCATGATAGAAGGGTTCCTCCAGCATCAGCGCATGGGACGCGCCCTCGATGACCTTCAGCTCGGAGCCTTCCGGCAGATCGTCCAGCACGGAATAGACCAGATCGTAGTTCAGATAGGCGTCCACATCGCCGCAGATCACCAGCGTGGGCGCCTGAATGCCCGCCAGGTCGATCAACTTCTCGGAGGAATCCACGCACAGATCGCGGCGGCCGCCGTTGGGGCTGGAATCGTCGTCGTAGTGCCAGCAGCTGGAGCAGTACAGCTCGATCACCACCGGATCCGTGACCGTCAGATCGAAGCTGCCGTCCTCGTTCTTCTGGAAGTCGTCGGCGGCATGCTCCCAGGTGTTGTAGTGGAAGGCGTCCGTCACCTCCACATCGCCCACGCCGCACAGGATCGGGGCGTAGAGCACCAGCTTGTTCAGATGCTCGGGATACTTCACCGCAAAGCGGCTGGAGGTCACCGTGCCCCAGCTCCAGCCGAGCACATCGATCTTCTCCAGGCCGGTCTCCGCAACGATCAATTCCACCGCTGCGTTGATGTCCTCGCCGGCATAATCGGAATCGGGCATGAAGCCGTCCTCCACCGCGCCGGACTGACCGTAGCCCGCAATGTCCAGCCGCCACACCGCGTAGCCCTCCCGGGCCAGGCGGCGCACCAGACTGTAATCCTCATAATCGATGTCGAACTCGTGGGACGAATAGGTCAGTCCGTGCACCAGCAGGATGCTCTTCTCCGGCTGTGCGTCCGCAACGGCGATGCGATCCAGATGCAGGGCGATTCCGTTGCGCTCCAGCGGGTATTCGTCGTAGGTGTAGCTGATTTCCTCCGTTGCAGCCGCAGGCTCCGCGAGGCTCACAGATGCACACACCAGCAGCATTGCGGCCAGCAGCGCCACCAGCAGACGGGATGAGAGCTTTCTCATAATACTACCTTCCTTCTATATTGGTTACATATATTCTATTCCGTTCCTCCGATTCCACAAGGAATATTCTGTTAAATCTCGCATTTCTCACCGAAATAATTTATGTTATGCATTATTATTTTCGAACAC
>CAMBWJ010000370.1 GCA_945871545.1 uncultured Clostridia bacterium
TTTCGCATATGTTGCCGGGGAAGAGTCCCGTCAAGCGGGGCGGCGCGCCCACAGGAAGTGCGCCTTGTACCAGCTGCTCATGCCGTTGGTCTGCACCTTGCCGGCGTTCTGGGAGGCCTCGATGAAGCTGCCGCTGCCCAGATAGATGGCCGTGTGGTCGCAGGTACCGTCCTCGTCGGTGTCAAAGCAGAGGATGTCGCCCTTCTTCAGACTGGAGGTGCCGGTGATCTTGGCAAAGGAGCTGTCCGCAGCCTGGGAGGCGGCGGAGCCCTTCACGGAATAGCCGGCCTTCTCCAGACAGTACTCCACGAAGGAGGAGCAGTTGAAGCTGCTGGGCGGATTGTCGCTGACGGCGTAGGGCTTGCCGAGCAGGCTCTTCGCCACCGAGATGGCCCGATCCACGCCCGTGGTGGAGCTGGAGGAACCCGAGGAGGAACCCGAGGAGGAGTCGGACGGGGAGGAGTCCGAGCTGGTCTTGGGCTTGGTTGCGGTGAGACAGCCGGACTTGACGTAGCCCGTGACCGAGCCGGAGCGGTTCTGGATGCGGTAGTAGCCGTCGTCCATGCCCACCACGTACACCGTGCTGCCCGTGCCCAGGGTGCCCAGCTTGCTGGACGAGGAGGAGGCGCGCTTGTACACCGGGGTGGACTTCGCCGTGTAGGCGGTCAGGCGGCTGCGCAGCGTCAGGTATTCGCACTTGACGTAGCCGGTATAGCCCTTGTACTCAATCTTCGCCCAGTCGCCGGAGTAGCCCGTGATGGACACGCTCAGATCCTTCACGTCGCTGCACAGCACCTTGCTGGAGGTGGAGGCGGACTTGTAAACCTTGCAGGCGGAGGAGTTGATCTTGGCCGAATAGGACGTTGCCAGCGCTGCGGGCGCACATGCGACCAGCAGCACGACCGCGAGGATCGCGCAAATCCATTTCTGAACTGCATTTCGCTTCTTCATTCTGTCACCTGTGTTTTCATAATTTTGCGTACACGGGCCTTGTCAGCGTACAAAGGCCGTATTCCATGCGTATTATATTACACGAATGTGTCATTATCAAGGCAAGAGGGCATATTTGCGTCTAAATTTAGCAAAAAATCCCCCGAACGTCAACATTTCCAGGGCTTTGCGGGCGCTTCGACACAAAATTTGCACCGGGGCTTGTAATGTGCGTGCAGGATCGATATAATAAAACTGGATTGAGAGGGGGCGGTGATATGCCGTTACAAAGGGGAAAAATCGCGGTGGTCGGCGGTGCGAACATGGACATCGGCGGCTTTCCCAGCGCGGCACTGGTTCCCGGGGACTCCAACCCCGGGCAGGTGCGCATGTCTGTGGGCGGCGTGGGCCGCAACATCGCGGAGAATGCGGCGCGCCTGGGCCTGGAGGTGGAGCTGATCACGGCGCTGGGCGCGGATGCGAACGGCCGGGCAATCCTGGAGGACTGCGCTGCCAGGGGCATCGGTATGCGGCACTGCCGGATCGAGGAAAATGAGCGCACCTCGGTGTACCTGTTCATCGACGATGCGAAGGGCGACATGAACTGCGCCGTCAACGACATGCAGATTCAGCGCCTGCTGACCCCGGAGTGGATCGAGCCGCGTCTGGGGCTGCTCAATTCCATGGACGCGGTGTGCATCGATGCAAATCTGCCGGAGGAGACCATCGCCTATCTGGCGAGCGAGCTGCGCGCGCCGCTGTTTGCGGACGCGGTCTCGGCGGCGAAGGTGCAGCGGCTGCGCCCGGCACTGCCGAAGATGCACAGCTTCAAGCCCAACCGGCTGGAGGCGGAGCTGCTCACGGGCATGCAGATCAACGACATGATCGACGCATCGGAGGCGGCGCGGCGGCTGATGGACGCGGGTGTGAAGCGGGTGTACCTCAGCATGGGCGCGATGGGCGCGCTGTGCGCCGAGGGCATGCAGTGCGCGTTCCTGCCGGGCGTGGAGCGCAATCTGGTGAACGCCACCGGTGCGGGCGACGCCTTCAGCGCAGCGCTGCTCTGGGCCCACGTGCAGGGCCTGTCCCTGCGGGAGAGCGGCATCGCAGGCATGGCGGCGGCCTCCATTGCGGTGGAGTCCATCGAGACGGTGAACCCCGATATGAACGAAAAAAACTTGCAGGAAAGAATGGCCGCAATCGCGGCCCAATGCAATCTCAGGAGGAAATAACGATGAAACTGAATCCCTATCTGGACATCGCGCCGGAGGTCAAGGCGGCGCTGGATGCGGGTAGGCCCGTGGTCGCGCTGGAGTCCACCATCATCTCCCACGGCATGCCCTATCCGCAGAACGTGGAGACCGCGCTGAACGTCGAGCGCATCGTCCGCGAAAACGGCGCGGTTCCGGCAACCATCGCCATCATCGGCGGTCGCCTGAAGGCGGGCCTCAGCGAGGAGGAGATCACCTACCTCGGCAAGAAGGGCTACGACGTGACCAAGGCCTCCCGCCGCGACCTTCCGGTGCTGGTTGCCCGGGGTGACGACGGTGCGACCACCGTGGCCACCACCATGATCATCGCCGAGATGGCGGGCATCCGCGTGTTTGCCACCGGCGGCATCGGCGGCGTGCATCGCGGCGCGGAGACCACCATGGACATCTCCGCCGACCTGGAGGAGCTGGCCCAGACGGGCGTGCTGGTGGTGTGCGCGGGCGCGAAGTCGATCCTCGACCTGGGACTTACGCTGGAGTACCTGGAGACCAAGGGCGTGCCGGTGATCGGCTACGGAACCGAGGAGCTGCCCGCCTTCTACACCCGCAAGAGCGGCTTCAACGTGGACTACCGCCTGGACAGCCCGGAGAGCATCGCCGCGTCCTTCCGCGCGAAGATCGACATGGGCCTCAAGGGCGGCATGCTGGTCACCAACCCCATCCCGGAGGAGTACTCCATGGATCCCGAGGTCATCAATAAGGCCATCGACGATGCGGTGGAGGAGGCCAGGCGCCTGGGCATCCACGGCAAGCAGACCACGCC